>CAZZIY010000024.1:0-2242 GCA_964654525.1 uncultured Vampirovibrionales bacterium
AATGGATCTCCCCGAATTTTCCGATGCCCGCTCCATCGAGACCGCGGTGAAACTATCTTTAATGCTTAAATCTATTTCTAAAAACCGCCCAATGACAGGGCTCCGCAAAAAAAAGACGGATAAAAAAACGCACCCCGGTCATATCCCCTTCTTTTTTGCTCAGTAGGTCTGCCAAAAGCAATTGCCCTCAGCCATTGCATGACTGTGACATGGTCAAGAATAACTTTATGCTATACTGGACGGGCTAAAATCATCAATCTAGACGGAGGAAAGAAAGGCATGAGCCCTACAATGGTAAAAGCAAACGCCCGTTTAACCTTGGATCAGATGGATTTATCCACTGGGAAAAAAGCCCGGCTCTATCGTTTTCTATACGAACACGGCCCCGGAAACGGCACCATGCTGTTTTTACCCATTGATCAAGGCTTAGAGCATGGCCCTCTTAACTTTTTTGAGAACCCTGAATCTGCAGATCCTGATTTTCAATGCCGTTTGGCCTTAGAGGCTGGTTATTCTGGTATTGTTTTCCATATTGGGTTGGCAGAAAAATATATGAAACAGTACGCTGGTCGCGTGCCCCTGTGTCTTAAAATCAACGGAAAGACCAACGTCCCTTCTGATGATAACGCCTTCTCACCCTTAACTGGCAGTGTCGAAGATGCAGTCCGTCTGGGTGCCGATGCGGTTGGCTACACCCTTTATGTGGGCTCTCCTTCACAAGATAGAGATATTCGACAGTTTAATGAAGTCCGCAAAGAAGCCGAGCGCTTTGGTATCCCCACTATCATGTGGGCTTATCCTAGAGGCACGGCGATTGAAGCAAAAGGCGGGCGCGATAGCCTCTATGCTGTTGACTATGCAGCTCGTGTTGCTTGTGAGCTTGGTGCCGACGTCGTCAAAATCAACTTCCCTAAAATAGAAGCTGCCCAAAAAGATCGCTACCCAAAACCTTACAATACTGTGGACTTAGGCTTTGAGGAAAGCGTTCAGAAAGTGGTTCGCTCTGCTGGGCGCACCATGGTGTTATTCTCTGGTGGTAGCAAGGTGGGCGACGAAGATTTATTCAGCAAAGCCCAAACGGCGATGAATGCCGGGGCCACTGGACTGATTTTTGGCCGTAATATGTGGCAAAGACCAATGAATGAGGCCCTGTCCATCACCGCACGGGTGAAAGACATGATGCGTTCACTATAGAAAACAAAGGAGTTATCTGCGCGATGAGTGCCAAGATTGGAATTAATGGCTTTGGCCGTATTGGCCGAATGACCCTGAGAGCTGCCTTGCTTAACCCTGCTATTTCACTGGATGTGGTTGGGATCAATGACCTGACCTCGCCTGAAGAGTTGGCCTACCTGTTTAAATACGATTCTGTGATGCGGACTTTCCCTGGAGACGTCTATGCTGAGGGAAGTTCTCTCGTGATTAACGGCAAGAAGATCCAAGTGTTTGCTGAAAAAGACCCTGCCGCTCTCCCCTGGAAGCAACTGGGAGTCGATGTGGTCATAGAGTCTACCGGTTTGTTTACCGATGCTGACAAAGCCCGTAAACACATTGAAGCCGGCGCGAAAAAAGTGATTATCAGTGCCCCAGCCAAAGGGGAAGATATCACCCTTGCCATCGGGATCAACGCCGATGAGTATCAGCCCGATAAGCACCACATTATTTCCAATGCCAGCTGTACAACCAACTGTCTGGCTCCTGTTGCCAAAGTATTACAGGAGCATTTTGGGATTGAAGCCGGCCTCATGACAACAGTTCATAGCTATACAGGAGATCAACGCTTACTGGATGCTCCCCACAAAGATTTCCGCAGGGCTCGAGCCGCAGCAGTCAATATGGTGCCAACCTCAACAGGGGCGGCCAAAGCAATTGGTCTGGTACTCCCCGTATTAAAAGGGAAACTTCACGGCTTTGCTGTCCGGGTGCCAACACCCAATGTCAGCATGGTCGATCTCACCATCACCACCACCAAAGCGGTTACGGTTGAGTCAATCAACGAAGCGATGAAAGCTGCCAGTGAAGGCGCGCTTAAAGGGGTGCTGGAATACAGCACGCAGCCATTGGTGAGCTCAGATTTTATCGGCAACCCACACAGCAGCATCTTTGACCCGGAGCTCACCACTGTTATCGGCAGTAACATGGCCAAAATCATCAGTTGGTATGATAACGAATGGGGCTATAGCAACCGGCTCGCCGAAGTGACCGCGATGGTGGCCAATAAGTTGCCTGTGACTGCTTAATT
>CAZZIY010000024.1:2342-14924 GCA_964654525.1 uncultured Vampirovibrionales bacterium
GGCTCGCCGAAGTGACCGCGATGGTGGCCAATAAGTTGCCTGTGACTGCTTAATTCATTCGTTGGAGACCCCTTGCTATGACCCAAGCCAATCACCGTAAACGGCTCATTGCTGGCAATTGGAAGATGTTCAAGACGCCCAGCGAGACCGAAGTGTTTATTCGCGGACTCAGTGAGAAACTTCACGGGTTGGCACAACCCCTCAGTACGTGGCCAGAAATTCTGGTCTGTCCCCCCTTTATTTCACTGAAACTTGCCTGGGATACTGTGGATGATACGGGTAAGCCGATTTTAATTGGGGCCCAGACAATGGACAGTCACGAAGACGGAGCCTTTACAGGAGAAATTTCGCCTAAAATGCTGCGTTCGGTTTGTATTCGCAACGTGATTATAGGGCACAGCGAGCGCCGGCAGTATTTTAATGAAACAGATGAAACCGTAAATGCAAAGACTCGTGCCGCGTTAGCCAATGATATACGCCCGATTGTTTGTGTTGGAGAAACGCTGGCTGAGCGTGAAGCAGGACAGACAGACACAGTTCTTACTCGACAAGTGAATGCCGCCTTAAAGGGCGTTTCGGCTGAGGAAATGGCCTTCTTGGTTGTGGCTTATGAACCTGTATGGGCCATCGGGACGGGTAAAGTCTGTGATGCAACTGAAGCAAACCGGGTCTGCCATTTGATTCGGACCTTGATTGCCGGTTTGACCAATAGCCCGACTGCCGATCGGGTTCGCATTCTTTACGGGGGCAGTGTAAAGCCAGAAAATTTCCCTGAACTATTGACCCAATCTGATATTGATGGAGGTCTGGTTGGTGGCGCCAGCCTAGACGTAGATAGTTTCTATCAACTCATCTCCCAAGCGGCCTACTTCAGCGAGGGAGCCATTCACGGGTGCCGGATTTAAGCGCCAGCCAACTGCCCAACGGGCTGCGTGTGGTGATAGATCCCATGCCGCAAGTGGCATCGGCGACGCTAAGTCTTTGGGTGGACGGCTCTGCTTATTTGAACCAGCCAGACTTTATCCCTGGCCTCCCTCATTTTGTGGAGCATATGACCTTTAAGGGCACGCACAACCGCTCCAAAGTTGAAGTGTTTGATGCGGTTGAGACCAGCGGGGGTCACCTCAACGCCATGACCGACAAAGAAAGCACCTGCTTTTACGCTAAAGTATTAAGTGAGCACGTACCGGTCTGCTTGGATGTTCTCTTGGATCTAGTCTCTTATCCACGTTTTGACGTGGAAGAGCTGGTCTTAGAACGTCAAGTCATTCTGCAGGAGGTGCTGCAACACGAAGACAGCAGAGAACATCCTGTATTTGAGCATTTTATTCAATCCGTTTGGCCACACCATGCTTTGGGTCAGCCCGTTCTCGGGACGATTGAGTCCGTAAAGCGGATTACCCAGAACGATTTAACCCGTTATCACCAGCAGTTTTACCGCCCGTCCAAGATGATACTCTCCATCGCAGGCAATGTAGATATCGACGGCATTTTAGCGCAACTCTCTCAATGGGAGAGGTCTTTAGATCATCAAGAAAGCACTCACAGCACTATTCCTGATATTCCCCCCCGTTATCACACCGTACAAGAGCATCTGGAAAAAGATATGGGCCAAATACACTTATGTCTAGGCTCTGGGGTTTTTGGTGTAAAGGATTCCAAGCGGTTTACTTTGGCCGTGATTGATGTGGCCTTAGGGCAAGGCATGAACAGCCGCTTACTCAATACACTGCGCCAACAAGAGGGATGGATATATTCTGCTAGTACCTTTGAGGTGATGTATCAACAGGCGGGTCTTTTTGGTGTGTACATTCGCACCCGCGCTGAGCGATTGGAGTCGGTGCAAAAGCGACTATTGGAGAGCTTAGAGACGCTGCGAACCGAGAGTTTCTCTGCTGAAGAGTGGCAGCGGGCTCAAAAAAAACTGAGCGGCAATCTGATGTTAAACCTGGAATCCAGCCAATTCAGGGCGATTCGCAACGCCCGTAACGCACTGTACCACGGCCGGCAAATTTCTGCAGACGAAGTCCGCGATCATGTCTTGAGCCTAAGTCCCAAAGACGCCCATGGGGTGTTGGAAGAGTGGTTGGATCCTTCCTATCTCTCTTGTATCACTGCCGGGACTTCTGGCGGTCGACAACTTTCGAAAGGAGCAATCACACCGTGTCAGAAAATTATGGCCTAAATTATCCAGGGCTTATTCCAGTGCCCATCACCCCGTTAGCCCATGCACCTCAAAATTTTCCTGCTTATCAGACCCCTGGCTCCGTAGGGATGGATGTTCAAGCAGCTTTGACAGAACCCCTTACCTTAGAACCACTGCAAAGAGCACTCGTGCCGACTGGCTTTATTGTCTGCATTCCAGAGGGATTTGAAATTCAGGTACGAGCACGTAGCGGTATATCCATTAAATACGGGGTCACACTGATCAACGGAGTAGGGACCATAGACAGTGACTACCGTGATGAAGTGAAAGTCCCTCTGGTGAACCTCTCCAACGAGGCTTACACCATCCAACCCGGGGACCGTATTGCTCAACTGGTGCTAGCGCCTGTAATTAAGGCCGATTGGCAACTGCTGCCTGTTCAGGATACGGCCCGGCATGATGAAAAACTGCTGGTGCGTCAGGGCGGCTTTGGCTCAACGGGTCGGTAAAACGGGAATCGCTCGACATAAACCTTACTCAGAAAAATTTCGCGCTTGTGCTTTTAAGAGCGCTTTTCCCAGTTCATTCCCAGCGCTCATCGCCTCATCAATGCCTGAAAACGTTTCTTTCAACCAGCAATACTTCGTGCCGTCCAGATTTAAGAGCATGGCATTAAGTTCAAAGGTATGATTGCCTTTAGGCAGGGCATAGGCTCCCAAGGGAATCTGGCATCCCCCCTGCAATGTGGTAAGGACAGCCCTCTCAGCGGCCATTGCAATCTCAACCTCTGATCGTTTAGCCGGCGCAAGGACTGCATCAATAGCCTGGTCTTTAGCCTGATCTTTCTGACACGTTTCTATGGCAAGAATGCCCTGACACACCGCGGGCACATGCCCGTCTTCAACAGCCAAAAATTCGGCTATCTTTTCTTGCCAGCCCAGTCGGTTGACGCCAGCCGCGGCCAAAATTAAGGCGTCAAACCGGGGGGTATCTGCAACATCATCAGCATTGAGTTTACGCAACCTGGTTTGCAGGTTGCCGCGGACGGTGACGGTGTGCAAGTCCGGTCGGTGGCGCTTGAGTTGCGCCACCCGTCTCAGAGAAGAAGTGCCGACACAGGCGCCTGCTGGGAGATATCGCCAGGAGGTCATTCCATTTTCTCTGATGCGGTCTGCGAGAATCACCACATCTCGGGGGTCTTCACGCTCAAAAATAGAGGACAGTACGAGCCCTTCAGGCAGGGTACCCGGCATGTCCTTCATACTGTGGACGGCCAGATCAATCTTATCGAGCAATAAAGCCTCTTCCAACTCTTTAACGAACAAGCCCTTATCCCCAATCGCAGACAGTGCTTGATCCAAAATAGTATCGCCTTGCGTTTTAAAGGTGAGCAACTGAGCGGATTGACCGCCTGCAGTTAGCCAGTCTATCACCAGCTCGGCCTGTGTCACGGCCAGTTTACTGTCTCGACTCCCAACCCGAATCAAACAGCCATCTCCCCTAGACGGTCATTAAAGTGGGTTTTTCAGGAGGGGGGTTTTCAGGAGTCTCAAAGTCGATATCAAAGAGGTGATTAATCACCGCCGTATGATGACTAACGTGTTGCTTACTGGGGGCAGCTTTCAAGCGCACAATGGGCTCATGTAAAATACGGTTAATCAGGCTTCTGGACCACTGCTCCCAAAGATTGAGCGTTTGCTCATCCGGTTTTTTGCCCACAGCAACAGCTTCCAACTCTTCTTGTCTGATTTGTTCAATCTTACTGCGCAGTTGTGTGATGGTGGCGATTGTAGGACGGGCAATAAACCAACGGTAGAAGACGGCGTACTCTTCTTCAATGATCCGCTCTGCATGACTAATCAAGGAGGATTGTGCTTCTGGGCTTAACCGGTGCTCTTCTCCCAAGTCATCCGTGTTAATCAGTCGGACCCCGGGAAGATCTCCCACAGCAGGATTAACGTTGCGAGGGACAGAGATATCCAAAATTAACTTCTGGTTCTGGTCGCCTGATAAGGCAAAATCATCCGGTTGAAGCACAACATGAGGCGCGCCTGTGGCCACAAATAAAACGTCTGCTCGCTGAATCACTTGTTCTAACTGATCCCAACCCGTGCCATCAAATCCAAATTTTTCCATCAGCATTTTAAGGCGTTCTTCGTTTCGGTTAACAATCGTAATATTGGCCAGTTGCGCCTGTGTCATTTGCTGTTTAAAGGCAGCCATCAGTATTGAAGCCATCTTTCCACCACCAATGAGGGCAATCTGCTTATCGAAAAGATCGCGGTGGAGGCTGAGGGCAATCTCATAGGCAGCACGGCTCACGCTTACATCTTTCACCGCAATACCTGTTTCCGTTCTCACCCGTTTGCCTATAGTCAGTGCGGCTTTAAAGAGCTTATCAAGGACAAGACCAGCAGATTTATGGTGTTGTGCTAAGGCCAGAGCGTCTTTCACTTGGGCCAAGATCTGCCCTTCCCCAATAATCAAGCTATCAAGTCCTGAAGCTACTCGAAAAAGGTGCAGCGATGCATCTTCATTAATCAGCGTAAAGATAGACGGCCGGTAGGCATCATAATCTACCTGTTTTAGCTCACGAAACATTGCTTTTATTGCACTAAGCCCGCGGTCTGCTCGCTCAACGGCAGCATAAATCTCGGTACGATTGCATGTGGTCAACACCGCACACTCATGAACATCTGGATGAGCTTGCAGCCACGCAAGTGCCTTGGGAAGCTGATCTTCAGTTAAAGAAAATCGCTCACGAACCTCAATCGGGGCTGATTTCTGCCGAACACCGGCGACGATTAATTGCAATGGTGACGTCAATGTATTATTACCTAATCTCAAACCTGGTGTGTCATGGGTGTCATATCTAAGGGCCAGAAATGACAGACACAAAACCGTTCAGACACAGATTGTTATGCAGTATATTTTAATGTGAGTCCTTCTTTCAGTGTATGAGATGGCTTAGGCAAAAAGCCACCCGCCATTAGAATTACAAAAGGGGACCAAAAGGTCCCCTTTGACGATACTGCACCAGATTACACGAGCACAGCGGCCTCAGACTTTTTTTCAGTGAGTGCCTTTTTCAACAAATCGACTTTATCCAGGGCTTCCCAAGGAAGATTTAGATCCACACGGCCAAAGTGCCCATAAGCTGCCAGTTTTCGGTAGAAGACACCACCATTTTTACTGGGCAAATCACGCAGCGCAAACTGTTGGATAATCGCCGCAGGACGCAGATCAAAATGTGTTTCAATCAGAGCCGCAATCTGATCATCTGTGAGCCGACCCGTGCCGAATGTATTGACGTTAATGGAGACCGGTCGGGCCACCCCGATGGCATAGCCCACCTGAACCTCGCATTTATTTGCAATACCGGCAGCAACAATATTTTTAGCCACATAGCGAGCAGCGTACGCAGCTGAACGGTCAACTTTAGTCGGATCTTTTCCGCTAAAGGCCCCGCCACCGTGGCGTGAGTATCCACCGTAAGTATCCACAATGATTTTACGACCCGTCAGACCTGCATCTCCCTGAGGTCCACCAATCACAAAACGTCCACTGGGATTGATAAAGTAGCGGGTTTGAGCATCTGGTTTAATTGCCTCATTGGCGAAAACGGCATCAATCACAAAGCGACGTACATCTTTATTAATACGGGCTTGAACCTGATCATTATCATCGACACCATCAATGGCGGGATCGTGTTGAGTGCTGATCACCACTGTATCAATACGACTGGGCTTTCCGTTGGTGTACTCCACAGTCACCTGAGATTTCGCATCAGGACGAAGATAGGAAAGCATCCCGTTTTTCCGGACTTCTGCAAGTTTGCGAACCAATTCGTTAGCCAGATGGATTGGCAGTGGCATATATTGCGGGGTTTCATCACAGGCAAACCCAAACATAATACCTTGATCCCCTGCGCCGATGGATTCAAATTCGTCTTGAACTTGGCTTTTTCCGCGGACTTCATGGGCTTCATTCACACCACCGGCAATATCCGAGGATTGTTCATCAATACTGGTCATGACAGCGCAAGTTCTGCCGTCGAATCCCCCGCCTTTTTCAGCCGTGTAACCAATTTCTTCGATTGTTCGGCGCACAACACCCGAAATATCCACATAACACTTGGAGGTAATCTCACCGCAAACCAAAACGAGCCCTGTGGTTACAGAGGTTTCTGCCGCCACACGGGCCAGAGAATCTTGAGACAAAAAAGCATCCAAGATGGCATCAGAAATTTGATCACACACCTTGTCGGGATGGCCTTCAGTCACTGATTCTGACGTAAATAAGTAACGCGAAGTGGACATCGGTACCAGATTCCTTTCACACTGATAAAGTAAGGCCCATGTTATACCCCAAAAACGACTGTAATAACAGAATCGTTAATCGATTTGTTGAGACTGCACGGCCGCCTCTACAAAACGCGCCGTGATGTGATGAGGTCGTGTAATGGCTGAGCCAATCACAACCGCCCATGCTTTTCTTGAGAAAGCCTGTGTTATTTGGGCGGGTTCCCAAACCCGGCCTTCAAGAATTACCGGCCTTGAAGTCTGTGCGGTGAGATTATCTAATAAGGCCCAGTCAGGACAATTTTCTACCGCCGCAGCATTCCCTTTGGTCTCTTGTGTGTAACCGGAAAGCGTGGTTCCAAGCAGATCAAATCCCAGTTTATCAGCCAAAATCCCGTCCTCCACACTGGCACAATCAGCCATCAATAGCACTTGGGGTGCCTTTTGCTTAGCGACTGCAACAATGTCAGACAGTGCTTGCCCCACGGGACGGGGACGGGCTGTTGCATCCATCGCCACAATATCGGCCCCGGCCTCTACCAGCGATAAAACATCTTGAAGAGTGGGGGTAATATAAACCTGGTTGTAAGGGTCGTGGGGCATCACCTCTGGCTTGGTAATCCCAATGACGGGGATATGTGGATATTTTGCTTTCACCTGGCCTATCAAGGACAAATCTGCCAACCGTAAGCCAGAAGCACCACCCATGATCACGGTTTCCACCATCGAAAAAAGAACCGGGTAGAGCGGTTCTGCCTTATCGGCCTGAACGGAGACGATGATCTGGTGTTTTAGGGTATCAAGGGCAAGAGAGAGAGCCATAGGAGTTGAATCGATTCTCAGTTATTTTTCATCACGCTTTGTCACATTTAATGCCATGGGATGTCCCCAAGTATCGAGGGTCATGATACTGTTAAAATCAGATTCTTGGTGCAAACAATTTAAGGAACATGAGATTCAGGCATTTTTGCCGTTTTGCACGCCTCTTAAGTGCCGTTACTACCCACTTAAGCAGAGCCCGCAAGTGATTTGGGGATGTTCCAATTAAAAATGAGCTTGCTACCAACCGTTTAGATTTTTGATACACACCGCTCGTACTTGCTGGGCAAGTTACTGGCGGTGCTGGCTGGTTATCTAAAGATTCATCTTTTGAAAGCTTTGAGGACCGTCTACGGTGACCCTATCCTTATCTGACTTAGACGTAAGTGATGTCCGCGCTATGCTCCACAGACAAGAACAAGCGTGGCTCCATCCATTCGCAATGCAAAGCGCACAGTCTCAAGGGCGCCAAGTTGCAGAACCAGAATTACCTTACCAAAGCGTCTTCCAAAGCGATCGTAACCGGATTGTGAGCTCTAAAGCTTTTCGACGGTTGAAACACAAAACCCAGGTATTTATTTCGCCCGTTGGGGATCATTACCGAACGCGTCTGACCCATACCCTAGAAGTCTGCCAAGTAGCTCGAGCGGTTGCCAGAGCGCTTGGACTCAATGAAGATTTAACCGAAGCCATTGCCCTTGGCCATGACTTAGGGCACCCACCTTACGGTCATACGGGAGAAGCTGTTCTGCAAGAATTGTTCCCCCACGGTTTTCACCATGAGGCACAAAGCGTGAGAATCGCCTCTATTATAGAACCGCTGAATCTCACTGTTGAGGTGATTGAGGGCATGGCCTCTCAACTCAATCAGACAGCCCCTAGCACTTTAGAAGCCCAAGTGGTTAAAATGACGGACCGCATGACCTACCTCCAACATGACGTGGAAGATGCCATTCGTGCTGGCTTAATGCAAGAATCAGACATTCCAGCAGACATAGAGCAGGCCTTGGGGAAAGACCGTAAAACACGGCTTGAGACCATGGTTGCCGATATGATTAAACAGAGCCAGCAACAATTTGAACAAAACCAAAGGGTAATTACTGTTTCTGATGAGGTGCGAGACGCGATTACTGCCTTAAGACAGTGGATGTTTGATCATATCTATCTGTCCCCCTCGCAGGTGCAGCAAAAGCAAAAAGTGTACCGAGTCCTCAGTGGGCTGGTTCAGCATTTTTTAAGTCATCCAGAGCAAGTCCCTTTGGATAATAGCGAAGAAATATCTTTAGCCGTTCTGGATTATGTCTCTGGCATGACAGACCGTTATGCCACAGACCTTTACTGCCAGCTATTATTGCCTACTCCTTACCCAGTCGATAAGGGGCTGTTTGTATGACACAGATACTCTCTTTCACTGAGGCTGCGGATCGGGTCAAACAAAACCTAGATATCGTAGATATTATCTCGAGAAACGTGATTTTAAAAAAAGCAGGCCGCAATTATCTCGGGCTTTGCCCCTTTCATCCTGAAAAAACCCCGTCTTTCAATGTTAACCGGGAAAAAAATCTCTTCAAATGTTTCGGCTGCGGAGAAGCAGGCGATGCCATTAAATTCTTAATGAGCCAAGAGCGCAAAACTTACGGTGAGGTGATTCGCGATCTTGCTGAAGAAATGGGCATCACCATTCAAGACGGCCCGCAAGCTCTCGATCCAGCTGCGGTTTTGGAAAAGCGCGACTTCAACAAAAAAATCCTTGCCCTTAACGAGGCGGCACAGCAGCAGTTTCAAACGCAACTTCAACAGCCTGAAGCTCAGACCGTACGAGACTACTTGGCACAACGAAAAATTACCCCAGAGATTGCAACGCGTTTTGGGCTTGGCTACGCCAAAGCAGGCTGGCAAAGCTTAACGGATACCTTGCTTCAGTTAGATATTGTCAAAAGCACTCCCGATATTTTGGTCACTGCCGGGCTTGCTGTCACCAAGCAAGACAGCAACCACAGTAGTCTCCATCACAATCTCTATGATAAATTCCGAGACCGTTTAATGATTCCGATTTGGGATGATACCGGTCGCCTGGTCGCCTTTGGCGGACGCACGCTAAAACCGGATGACAAACCCAAGTACATGAATTCTCCAGAGACCCCAGTCTATAGCAAAAGTCGAGTCTTATACGGGCTAATGCAGGCGAAAGACAGTATTCGGCAGAGTAAAAGTGCCGTGGTGATGGAAGGTTACTTTGATGTCATTACAGCCCATTGTGCTGGCGTGACCCAAGCCGTGGGCTCTTGTGGAACGGCACTGACAGAACAGCATCTAAAACTGCTCACCCGTTACGGGGCAGAAACCGTGCATTTGGCTTTTGATTCTGATGAGGCTGGTCTGAAAGCTGCTCTCAGTGCGATTCAACTGATTGAGCCTTATTTAAAGTCACACCCATTACAACTCAAAGTGCTGACTGTACCAGACGGGAAAGACCCAGATGCCTTTATTGGTCTTTACGGGGCAGACGCCTTTGCAGATCTTCTCAGCCGCTCTCAGCCTTACTTGGATTTTAAATTTGAGATGGCCCTGCGCCAGACATCACTTCAGGTCGATCTTAAAACCCGCGAAGGCCGCATTGCTGGAGTAGAAGCAGTGGTGCCTTTATTGGTGGAAATTACACAACCGGTCACCCGCTCTGAATATATTCGGCAGTTGGCAGAGCGTCTGAAAGTTTCAATTGATGATCTCTCTCTAGAAGTCAGACGGGTTGAAAGTCAGAGATTTCCGACAAAACCCCAGTTTTACCGTGGGTTCGGCAACCAATCACAAAAGGTTACACAGGGTCGGGCAATTTCCAAACCGGTCGCGACTTCATTAAAGAGACACATGCTGGGAGCACCTTCTTCGGCGGGAGAACTCAAGCGGCCTCTACTTCAGCGCCATATGATCGCCGAAAAAAGTATCCTCCAACTGTTGCTTATGTGTGATGATAGTGTTCGGTTGGTAATACCTATGCTTACGACCCTTCAATTGAATGATCCTACGCTGGCCACTCTGGCTGGATACCTCAAGACGCTGGCATCACTGGCACCCGAATCATTTGAACTGACTGCCGGTAGCCTTCGCCAAAGAATGCCTCAATTGATTGGAGCAGATGCTGAACAACAACGTGTGTTTGCCGATCTGGCTTTTGGGGCGGACAAACTCTTTGAATCCTACGGATTGAACTCGATGGAGTCTGAGGCTCAAGCAGAGAAAATTCTCGGTGAAGCAAACAACTTTAAACGAATCATCGAAGAGCACCAAAAGCACGAAGCCCTGAAACGACTGGCCGATCGAGCCAACCAAATGGAAAAAACAGAAGACGATCAAGACCGTGAGGTACCTGTGGTCGAGCTTCAGTACCAACTGCGAGACGGACTAAAACCCAAATAAACGGGCCGTAGGATTTTTTAGTGTCGCTATTTAGATATGATGATGTGGAAGTCAAACCAAGGAAACCCCTAACAATGACAAAACGACGAACCGGAAGCAACGAAGACTCTCTGTTGGAGATGATCAAAAAGCAGGAACGCGGTACTCGCGGTGGTGACCGTAGTGGTGTGGATGAAATTCTATCAGTCAGCGACGGAGATGCCGATCAAATTGGCTCACTCTTCGGTGGCGGCGGTAATATTAGCCTGATTGACCGTGAAGAGTTTAACGAGGAAGAAGAAGAAGTTGCCATTGAGGCCGGCTCTAATGTCACTTTGGACGATCCTGTTCGGATGTACCTACGTGAGATTGGGCGTATTCACTTACTAACAGCCGATGAAGAAATTGATCTGGCCCGTAAAATTGCAGCCGGTGGGGCTGATGGTGCAGAGGCCAAGCGTAAATTGGTACAAGCCAACCTGCGTCTGGTTGTGTCTATCGCCAAAAAATATGTGGGCCGGGGCATGCTCTTCTTAGACCTGATTCAAGAAGGCAATTTGGGTCTGATTCGTGCAGCAGAAAAATTCGATCACGAACGTGGCTACAAATTCTCCACCTATGCCACCTGGTGGATTCGTCAAGCCATCACGCGCGCGATTGCGGACCAAGCCAGAACCATCCGAATCCCGGTGCACATGGTAGAGACCATCAACAAATTGAAAAAAATCACCCGCAAACTGGCTCAAGAACTCAGCCGAAAACCCACTGAAGAAGAGCTGGCCGCCGCCATGACGATCAGCGTGAGCAAATTACGCGACATCATCAAAGTGGCACAAGAGCCACTCTCACTGGAAACTCCCATTGGCAAAGAAGAAGACTCACGTCTCGGTGATTTTATCGAGGACCGCGAAGCGGAAGCCCCTGCCACCACTGTGGCACACGAACTGCTTCGTGAAGATCTCACTGAGGTCTTAAGCAGTCTTTCTCCCAGAGAGCGTGATGTCCTGCGGCTGCGCTTTGGCTTGGATGACGGACGCCAGCGCACACTGGAAGAAGTGGGCCAACTCTTTGGTGTCACTCGAGAGCGGATTCGGCAAATTGAAGCCAAAGCACTCCGCAAACTGCGTCACCCTAACCGCAGTCGCCGTCTCAAAGAATACATTGAGTAAGCAAGCACACTCGTTTGAATTTTAAAAAGCCGCTTAAACAAGCGGCTTTTTAATTTTTAAGTCCTTCGTTTATAAATGCTCGTAAATACTAAAGAGCGGTAAATAAATCGATAGCGCGATCGTGCCAACAACCAGCCCAATAAAGATCAGCATGATCGGCTCCATCATTGACATCAAAATATCGATGCGGTGATTAATTTCCTGCTCCAAGTACTCAAAAGCATTTTCCAGCATCTTATCCAGCTCCCCGGACTCTTCCCCGGTGGAGACCATCAGTAAAACCAAGTCAGGCACATAGCCAGATTTACTGAGTGCGACAGCCAGGCGCTGACCGGCTTGAATCTGAATATTTACATTTTGAAGTGCAGAACGTATCAACGAATTACGCACCGTTTGGGTGGCCAGAGATAAGGCTTCTGTGATCGGCAAGCCCGCTGAAAAAGCGACACTCAGTGTGGAAATAAAGTGAGAATTATTAATAAATTTCATCAATTCGCCCAGAATGGGGATCTTAAGAACCACTCTGTCCATAACCACTTTACCGCCGGAGGAATTGATATATTGAAACATCCCCCAGATAGATCCACCCACCATCGGAAAAATAATAAACCAGTAATTTCGCATCAGAAAACTGATATCAATCATCATCTGTGTAATCCAGGGCACATGCACACCCATCTTGCGGTATATTTCTTGGAAGGTGGGCAGTACCAGTAAAAACAAAATCAATAGCACGATGCCCACAATAAAT
>CAZZIY010000025.1:0-11304 GCA_964654525.1 uncultured Vampirovibrionales bacterium
ATTGAACCTCGAATAAAACCGGCGTATCAAGCTTTCAAAACGGCTTATGACGACTGGAGTCAGTACTTAGATTCTGTATTAGAGTCCTCTGATAGCTCAATATCATCCTCTCAAGTTACAACCAAAACCCGTCAAATGGTGAGCACCTACAGTAACTTGGTTGTAGAAACCTCTCATGCCTTTGAAAAAATCTTAAATCAACGGTTAAATGATACGGCCCCCAGGCTTTACCGCGCTGTGATTGCCGCTGTTGTGATACTGGGTCTTATTGTCTATTTACTGACCGGATTTTATTTGGCCGTAAAAGAAGCGGTTCGTTCACTGGGTGTGACTGCTAAAAGCCTCTCAGAAGGGGACTTAACCGCCCGTCTGCATCTCGATACACGGGATGAACTGAGTGAATTAAATACCTCTTTCAACGCGATGACAGAGTCCTTCAGCAAGCTCATTCTATCCCTACGACAAGAGATTTCTACGGTCTCTTCTGCCTCAGAAGAGCTTTCTTCAACCTCTCAGCAAATGAAAATTGCGGCTGAAAAAATGACCACCGTCTCATCCACGACCGCATCATTATCCGAAGAAATTGATAGCGGCATGCGAACAGTCGCAGCCGCTGTTGAAGAATCCTCAGCCAATATCCATCAGGTGTTTTCTGTCAGTGAGCAGGTTTCTCAAAACAGTGTTACTGCAGAAAAAGCCATGGAGCAGGTGGCCCAAAATATGCAGCTGATGACTGCAGCCTCCGAAGAAATGACACTCTCCGTGGAAACGGTGGCTGCCGCCATTGAGGAGATGACCTCGAGTCTGAATGAGGTGGCCCGAAATGCCAGTCAGGCCTCTAAAATTTCACAAGAGGCTCAAAGTAAGGCAGAAATTTCAATTCGAACCATTGATTCTCTGGGGCAAGCGGCCAATGAGATTGATAACGTGGTTGATGTCATTAAAAGTATTGCATCACAAACCAATTTATTGGCACTAAACGCCACTATAGAAGCAGCCAGCGCCGGGGAAGCCGGCAAAGGCTTTGCCGTGGTTGCCAATGAGGTCAAAGAGCTGGCCAAGCAATCTGCAATCGCAACAGAAGACATTCGCAATCAAATCCAAGCGGTTCAAAAAGACACCAGAGATGCCGTAGAAGCCATTCAAGAAATCTCGACGGTGATTGTGGAAATGAATCAAATCAACACCGTGATTGCCAGTGCGGTTGAAGAACAAGCCTCCACCGTGCGCGAAATTAGTCGCAGTGTGACAGGTTCAGCCCAGGCTGCCAAAAACGTCTCACAAAATATACAAGACAGCTCCAGTAAAGTAAATGACGTTTCTGTCCGCGTCAAAGAATCGATTCAAGGGGTGAAAGAAATTTCCAATAACCTGGAACAACTAACACTGGGCACCAATGAAATCGCAAAAAGCGCGGCTTCCTCCTCTTCTAATGTCTCTGAAATGTCACAGGGAATTGATGATGTCCAAAAAGCGTCTACTGAAACCTCTCAAGTGGCCGTAACCGTGTTAAAAACCTCACAGCAGCTTTCTAGTCTTGCGGCTAAATTAGAGAGCCAAATGGGCATGTTTCGGCTTTAATAAATGCTGAAAAGCATGAGTACAGAAAGCTTAACCTGTGTGCGGTATTGCGGGCTTATTTTCAGCCCATTCTTCTGATGTTTTAGATCCAGAGCCTCTCTGGCAAATGATTCGGGCCATCAAAAACCGAGGCCCTGATGCTCAGCATGTCTGGTTAGATCACGGGGTGGCTTTAGCTCATGCCAGACTCAGTATCATCGATTTGAGTTCAGCCTCTGATCAACCTATGCACGACCCTGAGACGGGTTATACCATTACGTTTAATGGGGAAATTTATAACTATCTAGAGTTAAAAGCCGAATTGCTTCAGCTGGGCTATCATTTTTCGACCCAAGGCGACACTGAAGTCATTCTCAAAGCCTACCAGGCCTGGGGCGTTGATTGTCTGAACCGTTTTAACGGGATGTGGGCCTTTGCCCTCTATGACCCCAAAACGGATAGCCTGTTTTGTGCCCGGGATCGATTTGGCATCAAACCCTTTATCTACCACTGCAACGCACCCTCAGATTCTTTTACCTTTGTCTTTGCCAGTCAGACCCCGGCTCTGCTTTCGCCCTTTTCCCAGTGGCGCGTGGCCAATCATCCCTATCTTCATTTTTTTGTTGAAACCGGACAATTTGCCGGCTCCAATCAAACGTTTTGTGCACCCATTCAATCCTTGCTTCCTGGGCATTTTATGCGGGTACAGCGAGGTGAAGCTCCCTTTCAACAACGGTATTTCCAATGGCAGCCTACACTGGCAAGTGACCCAAGGTCCTCAGAAATTTCGCTGCCAAAGCTTTCGTTGAATGATGCTGTCGACGCTTACCAGTCTCTGCTCAAAGATTCGATTCGGCTGCGGTTTCGCAGTGATGTGCCGGTCGGAATTTGTCTCAGTGGCGGTCTGGACTCGACAGCACTATCGGCCCTGGCCGCCACCATGTTTAAAACCGAGGTGAGTACACCGTTACAAACGTTTTCCTGTATCTACCCTGAGCACCCGCAAAGCAACGAGGAAGAATACATCCGAGAAATGGTGGCCCGTTATGACTTTAATGCACACTTCACCACCGTAAAACCCATTGAGCTTATTCCCCTGATTCATCAAAGCCTATACGAACAAGACGGCCCTTCTGGTACCCCGAGTATTTTGTCCCAAAGAGCGGTGATGGAAGCCGCTCACGGTAATGTCACCGTGGTTTTGAGCGGTCAAGGCAGTGATGAAGTGCTGGGAGGTTACCACAGCTATTTTGACTACGCCCTGACATCGCTGATGCGGCAATGGCGCAAAAACCCTTCTTGGCAAAATTTAACCCACTTTTTTGATGCCACGCGCAGCGTCCAGGAGCGAACCGGTCAAAAAACCACTCGCTGGTCGTATGCGTATCAGCGGTTTTTGGCGGCAAATCGGCCCTGTGGGTTTGAACATCAGTATTTGAGTGGCCCCCAACAGAGTGCACTCAGCTACCTACAGCCAATAGCGGAACAAGATCTCAGCACCAAACTCTTAGAGGATTTAACCTACTGGGTGATTCCCCGCCTCTTACACTATGAGGATCGAAACTCGATGGCCTTTTCTCTCGAGTCCAGATTGCCCTTTCTGGACTACCGCCTGGTGCAATTCGTCTTTTCTCTGCCTGATAGTTATAAAATTTATTTTGGCCGCAAAATCGCCGAAACCAAGTACCTCCTGAAAAAAATGGCAGAACCCTTGTTACCACAGTCTATTACGGAGCGAAAAGATAAGATGGGGTTTAATACCCCACTTCAGCACTGGTTCCAAGATAAACCCACACAAGCAACACTGAACAAGTACATCAACGGAAAAGATACCTGGCTACAGACACTCACTCCCGAAAAACAGGCCTTTATCAAAAAATACTGGCAGCGCTGCTGCGCTGGTCAAGCCATCCCAACCCGGGCCGAACTCAATCTTTGGCGCTTTTTCAACGTCTGCCTGTGGCTGGATTCCCCGGCATGAAAAAACTATGCCTGTGCTTTGTGGCTAATGCGGATAATGTCCATACCCAACGCTGGCTTCATTATTTTGTGCTGCGCGGTCACTCAGTATTTTGCCTGAGTGACAAACCCGCGCAACGTGAAGAGGCCCTCGAAGGGGTAACCGTTTGGCTTCTTCCTACTCGCGATGACCTGTTAAAGCAAAACAAACGGGCCCGCAAAGCCGATGTGATTCAGGCACGAGCGCTGCAGATTCAAACCTATATTCAACAGTGCAAGCCCGATGTGGTTCATGCGCTCTATTCGTATTTAAGAGGCTGGTCTGCCGCGCTGGCCAAAGTAACAAGCTGTGAGCACTTTCCGCCCTTGGTGATTACCTTACTGGGGAATGACATTGATCTGCTGCCCGAATACTACCGCAGTCCCTTTCACTTGATGCGAGACCGTTGGCTCAATCAACTTAGCTTGAACGTCTGTGATTTAGTCACAGGCGTATCGCCTCAGCTCTGCCAAGCCGCAAAAAATATGGTCTCTGGCTGGACAGGTACTCATACGCCTACAGAGCTCATTACATTGGGGGCCAATCTCCAACTGTGTCGTCCTGACAAAAGCAATCCTGTCCTTTTAGAGTGGCGTCAACGGCTTAATATTCCACTGGATGCCGCTATTGTGCTAAGCCCCAGAATTATGGCCCCTTTGTACCAGATTGATCGGTTGATTGAAGCGGTACCCAGCGTGCTTGCACGTTGTCCTAATACCATTTTTATTCTCAAAGACACTCAGCCAGATACCCCAGAAAGGCAGGCCTATGTGGAAAAACTCCATGCCTTAGTGGCACAACTGGGTGTTTCAAACGCCATTCGCTGGCTCAATACCGTTACCTTGGAGCAGCTACCAGAACTCTACAATTTAGCCGATGTGGTCGTCTCTATTCCATCAACAGACGGGATGCCTGTCACTCTCTTAGAGGCTATGGCCTGTGAAACCCCCGTAATTGTAAGCGATTTGCCCGCCTACAACGGGCTGATTGAAACAAATACAGGGGTGAGAGTCAATTTTAAAGAACGTAATACAGGCGTTAGTGCCCTTGGCAAAGCACTTATCGACGGGCTGCAAAACCCCGATGCTGCCCATGAAAGGGCCAGACATGGCGGTATGATTGCCAGACAGTTAGGCGATTTTGACGGACATATGGCAAAAATGGAAGCGTTGTACTACAAAGCCCTTAGCACAGATGGTACGAAGATACTGAAAAATAGTTTTTCGTTCCAATACCGGCTCAATGCCTCACTACTCAAGAACTTGATCAAAATGAGCTAGTACTTTTTGACGAATTCATCACAATAACCAAGCAACAGCCTAAAGAAAAACGCCAACTTTACGATGACATGATCATACGAGGCAGGGCCATGAATATGACCACCGCTCACTGTTCCTAGCAAGGTTTACTGGTTGTATAAATTGTATAATATGTTAACCACAGGGCGGTCAGAACTATCATCTGCCATTGATTGAAGTAAGCATAGGGTACACACACAATGACCAGCTACAGCGATGAATCGCTGATTCAGGAATTTGTCACTGAGAGCCGAGAACACCTCTCAACGATTGAGCCAGACTTATTGGTGCTAGAAAAACTCGGCAAAGATACAGATGCCGAAGTGATTAACCGTATTTTTCGAGCCATTCATAGCATTAAAGGGGCTTCTGGTTTCTTTGGTTTTGAAGCCCTCAAAAAACTGAGCCACGTGATGGAAAATATTCTCATGATGGTTCGTGATAAAACCATGGAACCCAGCCCAACCGTGGTTCAACCCCTGCTGCTCGGGGTGGATAAGCTTAATGCGATGATGGAAGACGTTTACCATTGTGAGCAAGTCAATTGCGATGAGGAAATTACAAAACTCGAAGCCTTATTGCAAAACGACCCCTCTGCTCCCACGACAGGATCCCCAAAAGAGGACGTGGCAACAGCTGACACAGCATCCGAAATGATTCCAGCAGTCATCCCTCACACAACAGATCTACCGGTCAACTTTGTACCTGCCTTTCAAGCAGATGAGGCTGTGGTCAAAGCATGTAAAGCCAATGGTCAGAACATATTCACACTGCTGGTCTCACTCAACAATGATTTACACCACAAGGGACGCTCTCTGCAACAGTTATTAGAGCAGATTGAGGCAGTGGGAACCATTTTAGATGTGGTCTGGGATACCAGCCGAATCACAGAAACGCTGACCTATCCTGAAGCAGATATTTTTATTTATATTTTGTACGCGTCCGTTCTTGAGTTTGATTTAGCGAGCATGGCAGTGGATCTCCCCGGAGGACAAATTCGATCGTTTGATCTCAAAAACCAGACAAGAGAACCGGAACTTAACCAACAGCATGAGACCAGTAGCACGAAAAACACAGAAGCATTGGGTGATAAAGACCGTCATGCTGAACGCGTGAAGAAACCCATCTCATCTGCTGCTGAATCCTCTGAAACGATTCGCGTCAAAGTCAATCTACTCAATAAATTAATGGATTTGGCAGGCGAGATGGTCCTGTCTCGAAACCAGTTAATGCGTAAAATTCATCAAGCGCCGCACGGTAATAACGGGTTAGATACCATTGCGCAAAGTGTCAGCCTTATTACCACACAACTGCAAGAACACATTATGCAAACCCGAATGCAGCCGATCGGCAGTGTGTTTAACAAATTCCCCCGTATCGTTCGAGATATGGCCCGTCAACTGGATAAAGAGATTGATATTTTACTGCAAGGCGAAGACGTGGAGTTAGACAAATCAATTATTGAAAGTCTCTCCGATCCACTCACCCATCTCATTCGCAACGCCTGTGACCATGCGATTGAATTGCCTGATGAGCGAGAATCAAAAGGGAAGAAAGCCAAAGGCATTATTCAGCTCAGCGCCTACCATTCTGAGGGACAAATTCACATTGCCATTCAAGATGACGGTCGTGGCATTGATGCCGAAAAGATTGGAAAAAAAGCTCTCGCTAAAGAATTAGTCACCCAATCAGAGCTCGATAAAATGAGCCCCACTGAAATAGTACAAATGATTTTTCTGCCCGGATTTTCCATGGCTGAGAAGATCTCCGAAATTTCAGGCCGTGGTGTCGGGATGGATGTCGTTAAAACAAATATCAACAAATTGGGCGGACAAATTAAAATCGAAACAGTTCCTAATGAAGGAACCACGATTCTGTTACAGCTTCCATTAACACTGGCCATTATTCCATCACTGATTGTTGAGGTGAGCAATCACCGTTTTGCAATGCCGCAAATCAGTGTGGTAGAACTGGTCCGTGTCCGAGCCGCTGATGCACCCAAAATGATCAAGCAGGTAGGTGCCAACTCAGTATTGAGGCTTCGTGAGAAGCTGTTACCCTTATTGTTTTTAGCCGATATTTTGGGTTTAAAACGGACTTATATTGATCCCAACACCAAACTACCGAAAGAAGACCGCCGGACTCAAATCGCAGTGACAAACTTCGACGACACTCAGGAAAACTGTGAGATAAATAATCAACGCCAGAGCGTTTTTAGTGACTATAATATTTTGATTTTAAAAGTGGGAACACACCAATTTGGCCTGATTGTCGACGAGATGCGAGACACAGAAGAAATTGTGGTGAAGCCCATGTCTCGTTATCTTAAAGACTGTAAATGCTTCTCAGGCTCGACCATTATGGGAGACGGACGAGTCGCTATGATCTTAGATCCCGCTGGTATTCTAAACCATACCAAACTCTCTTTTGAGAAAATGGAAGCTGAAAAAACCCGAGTGGAACAAGAGCGCGCCGCAGAACAAGAACAGGCTAAAAATAGACGAACGCTCTTACTGTTCAATAATGGAGAGGATGACGTGTTTGCGGTTCCTCTGAGTGATGTCTTACGACTCGAAAAAATCCAGATGAACCGAATCGAAAAAATGGGACGGACTGAAGTCATTCAGTATGAAGGCCGCGTCCTTTCTTTGATTCGACTAGAACAGTTTTTAACCGTACCTCCCTTTCCAAACCATCTGGAAACAGGATACCTGATTATTCCTAAAGCCGCCAATGGGCATCATGGAGGGCAAGTTGGTATTTTGGTATCCAATATCATAGATACTCTAGAAACCACCATCAGCCCGGATGACGCTTTTTCAAGAGAACCGGGCCTGGTGGGTTCAGCCATTATACACGACAAGCTCACCTTATTTATTGATTGTGGGTTACTCATCAAACGGTCCGGCATACTGGTAGGAGCAGCTTAATCTATGATACGGAGTTTTGCCACGTTCAATATCAATGATGAACGCTACGGGCTGGATATTTTACTTATCCGTGAAATCAATCAGCACCTTGATTTCACACCCGTTCCGCACTCTCCAGAGTATATTCGAGGTCTGGTCAACTTACGCGGTCAGATTGTCACTGTCATTGATTTAAAAAATTGTCTGGGACAAGGCTCTTTAGAACTGACCCCACAGACCCATAATATGATTATTAAGACGGACGGTGAAATGAATGAGCTGCATATCCGAGACGAATTACCGCCCGAAGATCAGTCGATCAGTATCCCCGAAAAAATTGGGTTTTTGGTTGATTCCATCGGAGATGTTGTCAGCATTGAAGACGATGAGATAGGCCCGTCGCCTTCTAATACTGGGGGAATTGACTCCAAATATTTATCGGGCGTGATTAAACTTGAGAACGAATTAATTACCCTTATCAATCTATCCAGTATTTTAAATCTATGCTTTGCACTAACTGAGAGTACGTAGTCTAATGAGCTTTGCACGATGAGCACACAAAATACATTACATCACGATCAGATTCGCGTTTTGATTGTGGATGATACGAATACGTACCGAATGATTCTATCAAACGTGGTAAAGCAATTTTCTAAAGTGACGCTCGAGGGGACAGCTGCCAATGGCTCAATGGCCGTTGCATTTATTAAAGAAACGCCTGTAGATCTCGTATTATTGGACGTAGAAATGCCCGTGATGAACGGAATGGAAACACTCAATCATTTACTTTCGATTCAACCAGAGCTTTTTGTAGTCATGATCAGCAGTTCCAATCCCAGCACCGCCGATCTCACCATTACAGCTTTAAATCAAGGGGCGAAAGATTTTATTGTCAAACCTGATGAAGACTCTGCTGAAAAGAATATGAAGCTCTTACAAGAGCGACTCACTGTTGTGATTAACAGTATCTCGTATCAAAAAGCTAGGCGTCTACAGGAAAGGCTATCGACACAAAATAATCGCGAAATATTACCGCAAGCTCTGACTAAAGTATCAAAAGAAGAAAAAATAATACCCACAATAACACCCCCCAAAATTGAAAGTCCCATCCCTCCTCAACCGAGAAAATCTTTTAAAAGGCAATTTAAGGCTTTGGCGATTGGGATCTCTACCGGAGGCCCTAATGCTCTGAGCGAAATGCTTCCTGAGCTTCCGAGCAATTTAGGTGTGCCCATTTTTATTGTCCAACATATGCCTCCAGTATTTACCGCATCACTGGCAAAAAGTTTGAATCAAAAATGCCGTCTCACGGTCAAAGAGGCGGAACACGGGGAACCCGTCGAAATCAACACCGTTTATATCGCCCCCGGCAATTTTCATATGGCGGTTGAAAAAAAATCTCCCCAGGTTTTTATCAGTCTCAACCAGGATTCACCTGAAAATAGCTGTAGACCATCGGTCGATGTTCTCTTTCGCTCTTTGATTCCGGTTTACCATGAAAATATTTTGAGCCTTATCATGACCGGGATGGGGTCAGATGGGGCCTTGGGCGTCAAAGCTATTAAAGAAGCCAATGGGTACTGCATCACCCAAAGTGCCAACAGTTGTGTAGTTTACGGAATGCCAAAACAAGTCGATGATTGGGGACTGTCAGATCAGAGCGTTTCTCTAAGCGAAATGGCCAGAACCGTTTCTGCCCATATTCTTGAGACGACTCATATTTTGGGAGGGGGATAGATGTTTACGTTAAGCGTCAGTGAGTATGATTTACTCAGAGAATTTATCGAAGCCCATTGCGGCATTGCAGTGGGCAGTGACAAACAGTATTTGATCGAAACGCGACTTGCCAAATTGGTGCTAGAATCAGGTTGTGGCAGCTATTTAGAACTCTATAACAAGGTTAAATATGCAGAAGATACCCAATTAAAAATAAAAATTATTGACGCAATGACCACCAATGAGACGCTGTGGTTTCGAGATGATAGCCCGTATCAGATTTTAGAAACCAGTTTATTACCGGAAATAGCCAAGCGCATTCAAAATAATCAACAACATGAGCTTTCAATTTGGTCCGCTGCCTGTTCTTCTGGGCAAGAACCATACTCTATCTCAATGACCATTCATGAATACTGCCGGAAAAACCCTCAGCATAAGTTTCTTCTAGAAAAAACCAGAATTCTAGCAACCGATATTTCACCCTCTATTTTAATGCTGGCCAGGCTTGCACGTTACGACAGCATTGCGATGTCACGTAATATGAAAAGTGACTATCAGGAGCGGTATTTTAAGCAACAGGGCAATGCCTTTGTGATTAATCCAGAGATCACGCAAATGGTTAAATTCCAGCAATTTAATCTTCAAAACGATATGAACTTACTCGGGCACTTTGATGTGGTATTTTTAAGAAATGTCGCCATTTATTTTTCAGTTGACTTTAAGAAAGAGGTCTTTCACAAAATCGCAATGCAGATGAACCGTCCTGGATATCTCTTTCTCGGCGCTTCGGAGACCATTAATGGCTACAGTCAGGATTTTACCGCACACCAATATGAACGAGGCTACGTATATCATCTTATTTGAGGAATATAAGACTTAAATTATATGAGGGTTCAATCATGAAAATTTTATCTGTTGATGACTCGGGTATTATGCGTAAAATTATTCGCGGAGCAGTCGACCGACTGGGCTATGATTTTATCGAGGCGGCAGACGGTCAAGAGGCTTTGGAAGTTCTCAATGCCCATGTCAATGAAGTTGCTCTGGTTCTTCTCGACTGGAATATGCCCGTTAAAGACGGTTACGAGACATTGCTCGAGATCAAGAAAAATCCGGTCACTCAGCATATTCCTGTAATGATGGTGACAACTGAAGCGGAAAAGGCCAATGTGATTAAAGCCATCCAAGCGGGTGCCAAGAATTATGTTTCTAAACCCTTCCAGCAAGAGGACCTGATCGTTAAAATGATGGAAACCCTGGGTTTGGGAGTCAGCTAGATTGGTATCAAATTTAGAATAGGAGTATTCACCAATGTCGATTGAAACCTCTCATAAGTCCAGTCTGGATGCCAATCTGGTCAACGCCGTTGTGGCCTCCACCATGCACGTGATGTCCACCATTGCCTCTACAGAAGTCCAATGCAAAGAAGTAAAAGCACAAACTGATTACAAGCCTTGTGGAGACATTTCAGCCATTATCAATATCACTGGCAACAACGGGGAAGGCATGTTGGCCTTGTCCTTTCCGGTGCAACTGGCCAGTATTATCGTCTCTCGTTTAATTGGAATTACCCCAGATAAACTGAGCGTAGAAGACCGCTGTGACGGTGTGGGTGAACTGGTCAATATGATTTCCGGCAACACCAAAAGCAAGTTATCGGAACAAAATAATACACTTTATACCTTATCGCTACCCACCATTATCCAAGGCCCCAAGCACCATGTTTCCACGCGGCCCAAAAATAATCCCTATTTACTGATGTTATTTGAGGCCGAAGGGCAGACCTTTAATTTACAAGTCTCCTTTAAAACATTTTAGAAAA
>CAZZIY010000025.1:11404-14261 GCA_964654525.1 uncultured Vampirovibrionales bacterium
TTAGAAAAGAAAACATATTTTATGATGAAATTTTTAATCGCAGACGACGCCGGCGTGATGCGCAAAGTGATCAGCCGTTACCTGATGGAAATGGGTGCGGTTGAAGCGCAAATTTTTCAGGCGGAAAACGGACGCGAAGCAGTCACTATGGCATCACAAGAAGTGTATAGCTTGATTTTTATGGACTGGAATATGCCCGTTTTACTGGGAATCGATGCCGTCAGTGAAATTCGCACAAATGGCATCAAAACGCCGATTCTGATGGTGACCACCGAAGGTGAAAAAGCCAACGTGATTCGGGCCATCCAGGCAGGAGCCAGTAATTATCTCACCAAACCGTTCACCAAAGAGGATTTTGAAGCCAAGGTAACTCAGCTGATCGGATCTGTGACCGCCCCGATCGAAGATGCTAAACTGAGAGTTGATCTCGCAGAAGGTAAAATTCGACCGGTATAACTCACGATGTTCTATTGCTCGCCAAAAGCAGCTGTAAGTCCGCTGATTCTTACCGTGCTTCTCACCAGCAGCGCTGCCCTGGGTCTTGTGCTTTGGGATTATATTGAAAACCCGCTCAATCTCGATGAGTTTCAGGCCAAAATTAGCGGCAAATGCATTCAATTGGATAAAAACGCAGATCCAACTCACAGCCCACTCGCCCACAGCCCTATCGGTTGGTATCAATTAGATACTTTCCACCCTGTGTCATGCACTACCCAAGGAGTTCCAGGTCAACCTGCTGCTCTCATCAGGCTTGCCCCCTGGTCTGATGATCCCTTTGCTTCTCTCGAAAACGCACTGTATGGCAAGGGGTTTCTAAAGCTACCCCCCAATCAAAAAAATCCTGCCCTCTGGGGAGGTTCTGGCTATTTTATCAATCATGATTAGCACTGTTAACACTCCCAACTTTATGAAAAAACTGTCCGGCAGTTACGCACTCGATACACGGTCTCTGGCTCTTTTTCGTGTGCTCTTGGGAAGTCTGATTCTGATTGATCTCCTCTACAGAACAATGGATCTACCGCTGTTCCAGACTGATTTCGGCCTGTCTCCCCGAGACGCACTGATTCTCTACCGAATGCCTATCCATACGCTTTGTCTTCATCTGATGTCTGGCACTGCCTTTATCCAGTACGGACTTTGTTTGCTTGAGGCTGCTGCTCTTGTCTGCTTTATTTTTGGTTATCAGACCCGCTTGGCTAGCATGGTTTGCTGGTTTCTTGTTCAATCTCTGGATACTCGAACCCCGTGGATTCACGATAACGGAGACCGGCTGATGGTAAATGTGCTTTTCTGGTGTATGTTTCTGCCACTGGGTGCCACATGCTCAATCGATAAAGCCCGTCGAGTTCTGGCACGACTGGAGGAACCTACAGAGCCTGAGGGAACATCCATCCAAGGCATAAACGCTCTGTGTTGGATACTGCAGGTTAGCCTGATTTACCTCTTTACCGCCTTGTTAAAAAACGGGATTGATTGGCGCACAGAACATATGGCCATTTATTATGCCTTAAATAACGATATGTTCACCCAACCACTCGGCTTATGGCTGCTTCATTATCCCCGTCTGATACACAGCCTGAGTGTGTTGGCCTACGGTATTGAGGTTATCCTGCCTGCTTTGCTTCTCACACCATTTTTATCAGGCCCATTTCGCACCAGTGCCGTTATTTTTGGGTGTTTATTGCATATGGGAATAGCCACCACGATGAATATTGGTGTGTTCCCGTGGATCGACATGGCTGTGTTTGTGAGCATGCTGCCCCCATGGTTCTGGGGAAAATTATCACAGCTTAAGCCCCAGCCACTTTGTGAGGAAAACTCAGGGTGGCGAGTTTATTTCGACGGCGACTGTGGTTTTTGCCGCAAGATGCTGGCCCTTTTACAGACGTTTTTATGTATTGCACCAGAAAACGTGGTGTTTATTCCGGCTCAGACAGACTCTCTTCGTTTCTCTCAAATGCAAAGCGCCAACTCCTGGCTGCTCGTGAGCGACAATGAGAACCGTGTACAAGAATATATGCGTTTTGATGCCCTCTGTCGTTTTGTGAGTTTATCTCCATGGCTTGGTTTTGCGGGCGGATTTTGTTTAAAGCTTCCGTGGGTGATGGCCGCGGGCAATACCCTCTACCGTTGGGTTGCACGGAAGCGGGAAAATCTGAGTTTCTTTTTACGCTGGTTTGGCCCCAACACCCAATCAACTCACTTAAGACTATCCTTATGGGAAACGGGCTTGCTTGGCTTTTGCGGGGTCTATATTATTGCCTCTAACTGCCTGTCCCTTCAAGGGATTCACGCCGCGGATCCCTGGGGTTCCTTCACCGGGCTTCGGCAAGCCTGGGGGGTTTTTGCCCCCAATGTGTCTCGCATCAATCACGCTGTGGTGGGTATCGGCGCTTTATCTAACGGCGAGCATGTCAACCTGCTAAAACCGGACTCACCTCTCCGCTGGGATATGCCGGCAGCCGCAAGCCGAGATTATCATAGCCTCCGTCAGAACTACCTCTTAAATTCACTCACCGACCCCTACATCCAGCCGTATTTTATGCCTGGCTTTGCGTCGTATCAGTGTCGGCATTGGAATGGACATTTTCTGGCCTCGGGTTCTTCCCTCTCTCTAAAATCTTTTGATCTCTACATTGTTACCCAAATCACACTTCCAGGCTACCAGAGGACGCAACCACAGGCTTCCCCACTCTGGCATCAAGACTGTACGCCAGAACACTGATCAATGGTGCAAATAACTGCTGTATTGATAAAACATGGGTTGTCGCACATAATGTGAGTAAGTGCAGTGATTTGATTTGTAGGTTTGTGTGTCACTAAAATTACACCTCCGTAAAAAATAATCAGCGAAAGA
>CAZZIY010000026.1:0-14099 GCA_964654525.1 uncultured Vampirovibrionales bacterium
ACAACACGCTTTACCAGAAGAAACGCGAACGCAGATTCAGCCAATCCACAAAATTTACCCCTTTGAAAACGCACTCACAGTAATTCCCTGCGGAGATTACCTCGATATTGGGTCAATTCATGGGGCGATGCGCTCAGGTCGAATCGCGGCAGAAGCGGTTTAGGTTATCTTGCAACCCACTTCATCAACCTCACCATCCGTCTACTAATTATGCCAAGAGCAAACTTTTGATAGGCCTCATCCAGCTGCCGGTTCACCTGACTTTCTGCCAGATCCAGCTCCCCTTTGATGGCAAAAGTCATCTCTGGTTTTTCCGTTTCAGCTTTTATCACGGCAGCAGTATACGCTTCAAGCTCACCGGCATCTGCCCAAATCCCGTTACACTCAGGGCAGCTATCAAGCACAATACCAGAGCCATAACTCCACTCATACCGGTTCATGACGATTTTATGGTGCGGACACCGATAGGGTTTATCGTTTTTAATGGCCTCAATGGGGGGACGGGCTTTAAACTCTCCCTCAAACGCGATGTCAATTTCAGCCAGATCGGCACTATGAGCGACTGCATCCATCTCAAGATAATCAAACCAGGTACCACATGCATTAATACTACAGGTATCCACTTCCACCCCATAAAAGTTCTTAACCGTCAGTGGTTCCTGACAACAGGGGCAGAATAACGGTTCTTTCTCAGTTATGTTCTCGCTGGTCATAACGTCCTCTCGCTGCTTGCACGCTTCCAATCGTTATCTCAAATGTCTGGATTCATTTTAGCATTAGAGGACTGAAGTATTTGGAGGCATTTCTCTCCAAGCCTGGGCCATCGACAACAGCAAGTCTCTGATAGTAGTAAAGGGTGGTTCCGTAGCTGACAAAGCTGGACTGGCCTGCCATAACACTTGAGATAATGCCTCTAAGGCCTCGTAATAGGGGGCTAACGTGAGAATTTCTCGAGGATAATTTTCAGGATCCAGATCCCGGTAATTGAGATGACACGTTGCCACTGTCCCGTTCACATCTACAAGTACACCGTAGGCTCTACACAGGGCTGGTCTAAAATCATAGACACTGCACTGATGATTGATTAACAACGGACAAGAGCTGGGTGAACCAGGTTCAACAGGACGTTTCAGGTTTTCTTGAATTTTCACCAAATCCTCGGGCGGCAGTTGACTCACCCCCGCCATCAGCATCACTGCTTCTGCCCAACGAATCCGAAACCCGTCCCGACAGCAGTCATCACAGCCTGCTTTGCACTGCAAAAAAGCCTGATGTTTTTCTTGCAGCATCGCAGAAACATTATCCAAGGGGCGGTAAATCTCTAAAACCGCTTGAACCACGGGATTATCGGATACAATAGAATCATGACTCATGCTGTAACCCCGCACAATTCAACGCTCATTCATAGTATAGCCTATGACACCCTTTTGGTCGGAGGCTGTCTACTTTTAGGGTTGGTGTGTGCAGTGCTCCTGGCCCTGGCCCCCAATCCAGACCTATTTATTCTCCTTTTTACATTCGACATCTGGCTATTTGGGTACCATCACGTGATTGCTACTTACACCCGCCTGGCCATGGACACAGAGAGCATCAAGGAACACTGGTTTTTGATTTCAGTATTACCCGTCTTAGTAATTGGCGGGACGATACTGGCGGTCAAGCTTTTTGGGTTCTGGATATTGGCCACTGTGTACCTTTACTGGCAATGGTTTCACTACATGCGCCAAAGTTATGGGGTTGGACAAGCTTACCAACGAAAGGCAGGAGTGAAAATAAGCAAGCCCTTTGGGCTTAAAACCCTGATTGCCTGGGAAACCCCTTGGCAGGAATGGGCCTATTGGGGAGTGATTTACGGGATACCGCTCACCGGGATTTTGTACCGATCCTCTCAGCACCCAACGATGTTTTTGCGCGCCCCCATTTGGGTGATTCCGGTTGATTCTGCCTGGGTTTTTGGTGTTGGTTTTTTAGCCGCACTGGCATCAGCCTTATACTGTGTAGAGCAACGACGGCAGTACCTTGCTCACAAAGCAGGTGAACCCTCAAACTTTTCTTGGGGTAAGGTTAGCTATATGCTCAGCCACTGGCTGATTTTTGTAGTCGGCTATATTGTGATAGATAGGATTGATTACGGCTGGCTGGTTGTCAATATTTGGCACAACAGCCAGTACCTCCTATTTGTCTGGTTATTCCATAATCAGCGCTTTGGCAATCAGTTCAACCCAAAACACCCTGTCATTTCTTTTCTCGCAGAAAAACGGCATATTTGGGCCTACATTCTGATTTGCCTGTCACTCACCAGTGTGATTTATATGGGGCTGAATTCACTGCTAAATCAAGTGACCTTTGCCGGGATAGCCCTCATTGTGGTGATGTATCAGGTACTGAATTTTCACCACTACATTGTCGATTCTGTCATCTGGAAAATCCGTAAACAGAGTACCTAAATAAAATCGAAAATCGACTTAGGTAACAATACGGTGGCAAGGGCTATTGAAATTCACTACTAAACTCGCTACACTGACATCACAATCAGTGAAACGATTGTGCCCTAGTGCATGATTAAGAGGAGCCCCCCCCCCATGACGACCCTATCCCCTGATGCCTTGAAAGAAGAAATTCAACAAGAAACAAGCGCCCACAAAATTTTGATTTACAGCAAAGGAACCAAAATGGTGCCTCGTTGTGGGTTTACGATGGAAACCTGCCAATTTTTTGAGCAATTGGGCTACCCTTTTGAAACCATTGATGTGTTGGACAACCCTGAAAAACGCCAGGTTCTCTCAGAACTCACCAACTGGCCCACACTGCCTAAGGTCTTTATCAACGGTAAATTCTACGGCGACACCGATGTGCTTGGCCCTATGGCGGAATCCGGTGAATTAACCCAGGTGCTCAAAGAAGCCTTTGGACAGTAAGTCTGTAGCATCCAATACTTTGCCCGTGATCTTGTCCAATAAAGTATTTGACGAGATCTTGGCCCTTCGTTGCGGAAAAGCCCTTCTGCTTGGACAAGCACTAGACTGGGGTATTATTCAACTGAGCGGGCCGGATGCGCTTAAATTCCTTCAAAATCGATCCTGTAATGACGTCTTGGCGTTAAAAATTGGGGACAGCCAGGAAAACGGGGTGTTGGACCGAGGGGGACACATCCAGGGCATGTTTACTGTGTTGAGAGTTAATCAAGACACACTCTGGCTCCTCAGCGAAAAAGTACAGATTCCAGGGATTCTCGCTCATCTTAAAAAATTTCTACTCCTGGAAAAAGTAAGTATCGAGGAATTAGCGTCAACCGTGGTTTTCCTGATTCAGGGAAAAGCAGCTAGTGAGGTATTATCTCGACTTTGTCTAATCGATAAAATCGAAAAATCACTGACGGGTGAAGAGGGCTATTTCCTCTGCGTACCTCACGCGCAAGTTTCAAGCCTCATGAATGACATTACTGGCATCCTGAAACCGCTCAATATAGCCCCTCTGGTTGTGAGTGAAAACCCGGTACTGATGGAAATAACCCGAATTGAAGCCGGGCTTCCTCGTTTTGGGGTCGATATGAATACCGAAACCCTACTGCCAGAAACAGGCTTAGAGACTCAATCTGTCAGCTATACAAAAGGATGTTACCTGGGACAAGAGACCATTGCTCGAGTGAAGACCTACGGAGCTGTCCAAAAAGCATTGATGGGGTTGGTGTTTGCTGAAAGCAGTGTCCCGTTTTCAGAAACACTTTTTACGGCGAGTGAGCCACTGCCCTTGATAGAGAGCCACGAAGATGAGGCTTCTAGAGCCAGTGCCTATCTGACCAGTGCTTGTTTTTCACCCACCCTAAATCGATGGATTGCGCTTGCTTATTTGAACAAAGCATTACGAATTCCAGGAAAAACTCTGGAGTTAAAAATCAACAATATGCCGGTGACAGCAACAGTTACTATGCTCCCGTTTTACCGAGCTGAGACCCGTGTTGAGAAAGCCCAGCAGCTCTTACAAGCGGCATTAAAACAATTCGCTGGATTAAGTTCAGACAACGAGGACTTGCTGACGAACGAGGTTATTCCAAAGCTGCGTGAGGCCTTATCCCTCGATCCCAATCTGATCGATGCCTATGAGGCGTTGGGCGCTATTTTAGCAAGATTGGACACGACTGAAAGTTACGAAGAAGCGATTACATTAATGCATCAACTCAGTGAACGGGATCCTGACCGCATTATGGCCCACACCAATTTATCCGTTTATTACATGAAACTCGGTGATAAAGAACGTGCCGAAGAAGAAAAAGCCATAGCAACGGTTTTAGCGATGCGTCAAAAAGCCAAAGAAGCCGGGCTAACCTTACTCAGCCCTGAGGAAGAACAGCGAAAAAAAGAGGCAGCAACACGGCAACGCATTCAATTATTCATAGAAGCCCTGCAATACCGGCCTGATGATCCACTCGGTAATTTCGGTTTAGGCAGTGCTTATTTAGAATTAAATGAATTTGAAAATGCAATTCTCGCATTTCAAAAAACCATTGCTGCTCAAGCGACCCATAGTGTCGCTTATCTCTCATTGGGCAAGGCTTTTGAAGGATTAAATCAATTGACAGAAGCTAAAACAATATATGCCCGCGGGATCGAAATCGCCGCCCAACGCCGGGATTTAATGCCCTTGGAAGAAATGCAGCGTCGTTTGAAAGCACTGGAAACTCAATAAAAAGTGCTTATTCAGCACCCATGGCCGTAAAATAATTTCGACAAGCCATATCAAAATTTTCGCGGGTCAGGCACGGTTTTTCTCGTCGATATTTTGAAATACTGATGATTTGCTCTAGCAGATCTCTCACCTGACAGCGTCGAAAGGGGCGTTTTCCTCTATAATATGTTTCGATAAGATAGTGAATCATCTTATCATCGTTTTCGGGAAAATATGTCATCTCGTAACGTGGCATTAAAAATTGAAATAGGGCTTTAAACTCCACCTCTGTGGGATCACTCACATGAATTTTATAAGGAATTCGCCGTAAAAAAGCGTCATCGACCAAAGTTTTAGGGTCGATATTGGTTGAGAAAATAATGAGTTCATCAAAAGGGGCTTCTATTTTTTTGCCATTGGCGAGTGTTAGATAATCAATTCTCTTTTCTAAAGGCACGATCCAACGGTTGAGCAATGCCACATGAGAAACCCGCTGACGGCCAAAATCATCAATTAAGAATACACCCCCGTTGGCCTTAAGTTGGAGCGGCGCCTCACTCACCTTGGTGAGTTCGTTGAATTGAATCTCGAGCGACTCGAGCGTTAATTCCCCGCCAACCACAACCACAGGACGATTAATTTTAATCCACCGTTGATCGAAATCAGGCAGTTTATCCGTAAAAGCAGGGACGGCCTGATGACACTGAGGATCAAACAGTTTAACCACTTGCCCGTCTATCCACAAGGCGTGAGGGATATAAATATCATGTTGAAAACACCGGCTAATTCTTTCTGCGATAGACGTTTTCCCGTTTCCCGGTTCTCCATAAAGAAAGAGACCTCGACCGGAATTAATTGCAGGTCCTAAAACGTTAAATACATCTTGATTCACCATTAAATCCCTACCAAAAGCCTGAGTTAATTCAGGAATACTGGGATTTTCCAGGCGAATTGACTGCATCGAAATGGCGGCGACATAGTGTTCAAAAATCACTGGGGCTTTTCCCACATAACCTGAATAATTCATCGCTGATTGCGCCCGAGCAATGCCCTCATCGGAGAGTACGTATAAAAAATCACCCAAACCAACCGTTTTTCGGTGGCTGACAAACAGGCGTTCTTTCATCTCTGCAAGCAGTGGCTCAATACACTGAAAATGAAGCCCCAACTCATTGGCAATATGCCGGCCCGAAAGTGAGCCTTGTTGGAGCAATAATTTTAGAATCAAAGACTCTAAGAAGACAGGACTTAGCCCGGTGTCTTCTATCGTTTTGGGCACAGTCGGAACAAAACGATTTTGCGGCGCATCAGCAGCCGTGCCAGCTAAAAATCCAGAAACACTCCCAGAAACACTCATAGAACAGTCCTCAATAGGGTAACACGAGTACAGCAACGCACACAGATCTTACAATGTGTTTATCGACGGCCCGTTCCAAAACTGTAAAACTGAAAACAGAGCGATGGGTCAATTTATTTTGCAGCGACAGCCGGTAGTTTTCTGATTTCTTCTCCTTCGACTTTCGCCGCTTCAAAGGCTTTTCGCAGATGGGGTCCGGCAATCTTTAGGAAATCCGTGTCATCGCGGTTCTCACCCAAGGCATTCAACTGTCTCAGTTTCTGGCGAGCGTCTCTTTCGAGCTTATCCCCATAAACGGACAGTGCGTTTCTCTCCTCATCTGGGAGATCTGTTGCCATCTCCAGTTTCAATCGAATCGCTGTCAGAGTGTAGAGATCGATCATAATTTCCCCGGCCCGCAGAATTTTCAGTTGCTTGAAGGGCAGTGTTTGCGGGTGCCGTGTGGCCATCATCCCCATTTTGGTGTGCAGTTTGCCTGCCAAACGCTGTAGTGCGACTCCGTCTCTTGTGGACAGAGGGCCTATTTCCCATCGGAAAAGGCGGTCGAGCATCATCTTGCTCAGACCCTTGACCCCGCGAAACCCGCGTTTAAAGTCACCTTTAAACAAACTCAGTGCGTCGTTGAGATCACGGTTCATCGGCATTCCGGCGGCAGCCACCACCACTTGCTGCATGGCAGGGTTTACGCCTTCCACAATTTGTCCAATCCACGCATCACGCAACGCACGCTCAATCCCGTTTCTGTGTCCTCGAATCAGTCCAGAGCCACCGAAAATTTCAGCGGCCATCTGGGTTAGATCCCAGTTGTCTTTGGTTGCCAATACTTTAATGGCTGCCGCCTCTGCCACATTGTTGATGTCATCACCATATTTGTCGATAATCGCCATGGTGAGGTCAGAAACTGCGTTTAGCGCCGCCACACGGCCGGCCATTTCTCCCAACATGCGTTGGATATACTCTAAATTTCCCTGCTTGCCGCCGTATTCTTTAAACATTTCCCGACGGGCGGCGTGGGCAAGAGATTCGTAGAACAGAATGGTTGTGGGTTCTGCATAAGCCGGCCCAAAGCCTGCGCGTCCTTTGGTGAGCGATCCGTAAATTGGGGCTTTCCCTCGACCAATACCGCCTTGAAGCTCTGTCATCACAGCTTTCACATCTTTTCCAGACGCTTTGGCCTGTTTTTGCGCTTCTGCCATCAAGACCCGGTCAAGTAAGACTGAAGATTTTCTTTCAATATAAGACTGAAGCAATTTGATCATCTGGCGCTCTTCAGTCTTTCCAGAGGCCGTGGCTGATTGTGACCATGCCTCAACCCGACCAGCCAGTTGTGCCAGAGGCAGCTCTGGTTTGCCCTCAAACAACGAAGCTAATTTGGCCTGTGCCGCTGGATTATCTTTGACCATCGCTTGCAGGCGTTTTAATTGAACGGGCTGATTCCCTGCTTTCAACTTAAGCGGCAAAGTAAGCGAGGCCAAAGGCAGCTCGGTTAGTTTACCCGCGCCACCCATTACTTGATCGACGGGAATCCGAAATTTATTGAACTTAATGTGCGCTTGATTACTGCCGCGAATCATATGCAGATCCAAGAGATCAATATCCATACCCTTTGCTGCCAAATCGGCAATTTTAGCCTTCGTCTGCTCCGGGGTATCTGTAATTTTAAATTTCAGATCTTTATCATCAATGATGAAAACAGAATGCTTGGCCCCGAGGCCATTAACACCCAATTGACTGATGTCGGTTTTAGCAAAAACGTACATCAGGCCAGCAGGTACCGTGTTAGTGATGTATATCTTTTCCCCGTTTAATTCCCAGTAGAATTGGTTATCTTTGGGGTCTTTCACCAACGTCGCCGTGGTTTCGACGCGGTTGACATCGGTTCCTGCTTCTGGCTCTGTCAGCGCAAAAGCAGACAATGACTGGCCTTCTACCTGAAGCTTAAGATAGTTATTACGCTGAGCTTCTGTCCCGTAATCCAGCAAGGGGGCCGAACCAATGGTACTGTGTGCACTGATAACAGCGCCAAGAGACCCGGACACATGGCCAATGGCTCTGACGACTTCAGCGTATTCACCTTGAGAAAGCCCCATGCCCCCATACTCGGTTGGAACTTTCAGTCGAAATAGTCCCAATTTGCTCATTCTTTGATAGACTTCAGCAGGGATATGTCTCTGATCGTCAATCGCGTGGGGATCCACCACAGCGGTTTTAAAATCATCTGTACTCAGACCCAATTGTTTTAGGGCTGTTACGACTTCTGCTGATGGAGAGGCGATGGCTTTCAGTGCCGCGCTTTCTTTGTCCATTGCCTTTTTATAGGTAAATTTATCCCAGTTCTTTTCCCCTACTCTGGGGGGGACAGGACGAAGTGCCAGCTTAATTAAATCCGTATAGCCTTTCATCTTTTGAGGTGTTCCCTCTTCAAGCCGGGCTTTCATTGCCGCGGCTGCCCATGTGGTGGGGTTATACCCTCTGGCCAAACGCTCAAAATAACCGGGCGATTGGGCTACCACAGCCATTGCGTTGGCTTCTTCTTCCAAGCTTTTGGCATCGGCCTTGCCTGAAAACTGGGGACCTGTTAACAAAGGCTTGCCCTTTAAGGACACCTGTGGCTGAAATGCCTGTTTGGACATTAGACGTTGAACATCCATCACCCGTTTTCTCCTTTAAATCCGATTTTGTTTTCGTTCATTAGTTTTCACACACAAGCTAAGGTCTTGTTCGGGAAAAAGCGCCCATCGATTGCAATTTAGATACAATTTCCCTCCATCAAACTAAATCAGCGCTCAGGTAGTGAGACAGCCGAGATACTCTCCAGCTAGAAATCCGTTCAGCCAGAGATTATCCAGAAGTCTTTTCCTGAATCAGGCATTTTTTCCCGAAAAGCCCCTCAAGAATTGATATCCATATAATGACAAAACAGAACCTTTGTCAATCCTCTGGAGCATTATTATGTGTACTGTACCCATGGGTAAAAAGCCAAGCCAGGAGTCTTCCCGCTTGGCTTTAAGATACTCTTTGGCAACACTTAGTGGTAATCAAAAGGGACTGTCGGATTTTCTGGATCATCTTCTGGTGGGGGATCGTCTGCAGAAATGATTCCTGGACTCACTGGAATACTGGCTAGTAAAGGCATTCCATAATGACGTACAGCATTTTTACGGCCCGTATGGGTCCACTGAGATAATGACTTTCCTTTCATGCCCCCGTTGTGGACAGTCATCGATTGCGTAACCCCCAATACTTGAAAGAGCATGAAACCTGCCAGCAGCCCCAGAAACATTTGTCGACTCGTGATCATCAACACATCACTCCTAATACACCATATTCTGTTTAATTCAACGCTATTTATCTACACTCACACACCTTATTACTCGTTATATTCCCACATCAAACAGAAATTAAACTTCTTGAAAAGAAAATCCACTCGAGGCAACGCTTTGCCCAAAGGGCACTCAGCAATTAACCTCGAATGGAAGCTAGGGCGAATACGGTTAGCTCACGGGAAAGAAAAAACCAAGTATCAATCCGTTTTATAAAATAAAAATTCCGAACAACCGGGTAATTATGGTGATTACTGCGTCGGACGTTCGGCCAACCTCATCCGGACTTCTTTGGAAATCGTATCGTAAATATCTTGGATCCCTTGAGCATTGTAATTGGCAGACCAATATTGCTCGCCCCCCGTGTTGGTTGCCATATAGTTTAATAAATCTGGATTCCAATTGGGCTCTTTTCGCAGGCGTTTTAAAATACTCCAGGCATTGTCAGAATAAGCCTCATTGGGATCTGCAATGGAGATAGTATGAATGGTGACTCCCTTGCTTTCAGCACGATTCACTTGTGCTTGCGTACTGGATGCCATGTAATTTGTGTAATCCAAACCGCACTGTTGACCAGCCGCAGAAATATAAGGAGCTGTGACTCGCACATCCGTAAACTTAGGACAGATACGCTTACCACCACTGGTATAGCATAATTGGCTTAAAGCTGGATTTTGGTTGACGATATTAAAACATTTCACATAGGGTTGATATCGACTCACAAGATAATAAGAAGGCGGAGCTGGTAAATTGGGCAGCCCGTCAGTCATAAACAAAATAATTTTTTCTGCATTGGGCCTGGCATTGGCCTCAAGTTCATTGTTGGCTTTTACCAATGCATCTTGATAATTGGTGTTCCAACCCTGAGCATTATAAATTCCCGTTGAATTTACCCGGCTAATTAATTGCGTAAAGCCTGGATCATCGTGCATCGATTTGAGCGGGCTGACGAGACTGGCATCAGCCCCAAAGGTAACAAAACCGATTCTATCGACAGACTCACTATTATAATCACGGATATTATTAATATAATGAATCGCCGCTTGTTTCACATCTCTGAGTGGACGGCCGTTTCCCAGATCTGTCATCGAGGTTGAAATATCCATCACAATCATCGTATCTCGAGCGGCTGGAACAGCTGTCGAAGTTGCTGCAACCTGCATATAGGAACAATCATCGCCCACTTGTTGGGGCGGTGGGTTATTGGGATCTGGAATTTTAAAGCCTCGCTGAAACTGACACAAAAATTGAGACGTTACGGTTTGCACACGCAAGGTATTGCTGACAGAAAACTGATTATTGATCTCTCGAAACCGCAATGTGGTTGGGTCAATTGTCTGTCCCATCACAGGATTTGCGGCTACATATTGCCGGGCCATCGACTCAGCCGCAGCTTGACCAAATGGTAACTGAGAGGCGCCTGCCAGTGCCGCTGCATCCATGGTGGTTTGTAGTTGATTTTGTGCCACAAAAAAAGTCGGCAAATCAACGGCAAACGGGGCTGTACTCATTCCGATACCCATCACGCCAACAAATAAAAGCTGATTAGCACCAATACCACTTGTGCCCTTTGCCTTGTTGGAATTAGGTTGACAAAATTTTTGCCAGAGCGTTTGCCACATCACACACACACCTCACTGAAAATTTTACGCAGCGAAAAACACAGGCATTACTGCGCGCAAATACTGAATCAATAAAATAAACTATCTAGAGTTCAACACACTTCAATCACGGACCAAAGCACACCCTGGTAGTATACCCAAGGAATGAAAATGCTAAACGGCGTTGAGCTGAGTTTGTAAAGAATTAAGATACGGCGCGGTGACAACGAACCCGGTAAATTGCCTTGGCGACAGGAACACCGTCGATTATATACTCAGTCGTTAATTCACCTTGAATAGACTCATCAGGCAAATAAACCGCTACCAATGACTCTTGACGGCGCCATAAACTATTGTTGGCATATTCAAATTCTGTCGTTATCACGGCTGTATTTCCGTAGGCCCGTATCGGGGGTTCCGAAATTCTGAACAACCGATTTCGGCGAGGTTCTATGTTGATACCAAAATTATCGTACAACACTTCAACCAACTCAGATTCTTCCTTCCAGTCGCCACAGAATCGATCAGTTTTGAAGGCATAGGTTAACTCTTCGAGATGATTTTTAATCGCATTGCGCTCATCAACCAGCGTTTGCACCTGACGCTCTCTTTCAGCAATCAGTGCTTGAATTTGTTGCTCTCTCTCATCACGAAGTGCTTGTAATTGACGCTCTCTATCTGCATTTAGAGCGTTTGCTTGATTTTCCAAACTTTCTGAAAGCGACTGTACTGCTTGATCTCGTTCAATCGTCAATTGATTGATTTGAGCGGATTTCTCATCAATCGTCTTGGCCAGCTCTTTTCTCAGCGCCTGAAGTTCGTGCTCTTGGATTTGATTATTTTTCTGGGTTTCAATCAGCTCTTTGTGGAGTTTATCTTTTTCGTCGAGCAACTTAAAATTTCGGTTTTCCTGAATCTGTTCTTTCAGGCTCCCCACTACCGTAGTCAATTCTTTCACTTTGCGGTGAAAGACATTATTGGCATTATAGAGATGCGAATTGAGCTTTTCAGTTTCAATCAGCTTGTTTTGTAATCCGTCTTTTTCACTCACCAGCTTATCCAGCAGATGCACCACCTCTGGTGGGGTTTCTCGGCCAATACTGGGACGCTTGGGTGCTTGAGCATACGCATTAGGCTTCACCGCTGGCACCGCAAGAGGGGTCGCTTCTTCTGATGGCGGCAAAGCCACCAAATCTCTGATCTGATCCAACGTCCGGCCAAGGGCCAGATGCTTCTTTACATTTTTAAACAGGTTGACATGGTGAGGACTGTACTGCTTACGGCCGTACTCATCAACAGGGATGGAAATACCCAGAGCCTCTTCCCATGACAGGAGGGTGGCATCATCCACATCAAATTTTTTGAGTGCTTCTAAAACTGTGTCTACGGTAAACAACCTCTGGCTCTCCTCATCGCTCGTGCAACAGGATACTCCCTATCCAAGTGTTATTATAAAGGAACTCTTGAAAGTGTACATAATAAAACTATCTTTTTTCCATATTCTGGGCAACCATGAGTGTTTACATATCGTAGCAATTTAACGCCCATCTCTTTAGCCGTCTAAGTTTACAAAATAGGATTCCCAGCCCCAATTATGCCAGAGATAGCCTTATTCTGCCTTTTAGGGTTTGGCGTTGGCATATTTTCAGGACTCTTAGGAATTGGCGGGGCCATTTTAATGATTCCAGCCGCACTTTTTCTACCTGGTTTTTTGGGGTTCCCTCCCATTGGGCTCAAACAAGCAACAGGACTAGCCGCCACTCAAGGACTGGCCAGCAGTGTTTCCGGTTTTTGGGTCCACCACCGAAACAAAAACCTGAGTCTCAGCTTAATTCAACAAATAAGTATCTTGGTGATGCCCAGTTCTTTTCTCGGGGCTTGGGCCTCTGCCTACTGCCCGGACTGGGTCTTAAAATCGGTCTATATTGTAACCCTACTGTGGGTGATGCGGCATTACGTGCAAAAAACTGCCGATGTCTCAGAAGGGCCAGAAACAAGCCCCTGCGACTCAAAGCCCGGTACTATTTTCAAAAAACCAGGTTTAATGATTACCTTAGTGGGGATTGGTGTTCTCTCCGGCATGTTGGGCCTGGGCGGAGCCATTTTAATGATCCCGGTTTTGCAGAAGGTACTGAAGCTACCCTTAAAGTTTGCGATCGGCACTTCATCAGGCATCGTGGCATTGAGCTGCCTGAGCGCCTTTATCGGGAAATATCAGACCGGATTGATTGCCCTTCCCCTGGCGGCTGGGATCACCACAGGCGCCTTAGTGGGTGCAGCTATTGGTGCCAAATTAACGAAACACACACCAGAGCCTCTGCTTCGATGGCTCCTGTTTGGCTTTGCTGCAACAGCACTGCTGCGTATTTTGCTTACTTAAACACTAATAAGAAGAATTTACGGCTTTATTTAAAAAGGCCTAGGTGACCTAGCCAGGTATTATAAATATCGTTCCAGAGCACAAAGCCCATCAGGGCCAGTAACCCCATAAAACCAGCCTGTACAAACCCTTCCTGAATCTCCCGTTTCACCGGTGAACCCTTTAGGACTTCGATAGCCAAAAAGAGGATATGTCCTCCGTCGAGGGCTGGAATAGGAAGCAGGTTCATCACCGCCAAGATCACACTGATAATGGCAGAGAGACGGAGCCCTTCTTGAATCCCTTTTTGCTGAATCATCTGAGAGCCAACATCCACAATCCGAATTGGACCAGACAGTTGTGAGGGATCTCCTTTGCCCGTAATTAACTTGCCTAAAGCCTCAAAATTCATCACCACCAAACGGCTGAGATACGTGAAGGATTCTCCAGAAGCTCGAATGGGGTCAACTGGGTACTCGTTCACCACTTCACCAAGCTGTAGCTGGATCCCAATAGTACCTTCTTTACTGGGGGTAACTGTAATGGGCAGCTCCTTTTGAGCACGGAGAATTGACAGATGAACTGGTTTTTCTGGCAAAGACTGAATGGTTTTCGAGACAGTTTGCAGGCGTTCTTCTTTAGGCAGCTTGCTCAAAACAATACCTTCAATACTAAGAACCTTAGCATGGGGCAAAATACCTGCTCGAGCCGCGGGTGTTTTGGCAGACAAGGTCCGAATTCTCTTGACGTCTTCACCTTGTCAGCTGGGACTGCGCCACCCCAGAGAGACATAG
>CAZZIY010000027.1:0-13947 GCA_964654525.1 uncultured Vampirovibrionales bacterium
TGCTGGGTTTTGCACTGGATAATCGCTTGCCCGTTGTTGCAACGGAATTGCTACCGCCATAAAACACTTGCCCCCTACGTCAATCCTTAAAGTTAAGAATGTTTCAACTTCAACTCACGCTATCTATTAAGATAAAACCCATTTTTTAAAATTTTGTGCGAATTACGTTTTTTCCTGTCCTTCCTTTTCTATCGTTCTCAAGAGCAACACCCCCTGGCCCGAAAGCCAGAAGGTGTTGATGTGTGTGTGGTGTGTGTGGGTAAAGTGATAACTAACAGATAATTCAATAGATTTTAAGCGAAGATATCCCAGATGCCTTTGGCAATATCGCAGACAACGCCAACCACTGCGGCACCTACTGTAGCAACTGCGCCAACAACTGCTGTGGCAGCAACTCCCACCACGGCTCCGACGCCTGCACCGATTGCAGCGCCGGCAGCAATGCCCAATGGCCCACCAACTGCTCCGATGATTCCACCAACCACTGCGCCTGCTGTCGCTCCAGTAGCAGCGCCAATCTTAAAGGCAGTTTTACTGAACATCGCATCGGCCGTTGCATGGGTGAATTCAGCCGTCATGGTTGAATCATCGTAACCCGATTCATCCGGTTTTTTCGTTTCTTCTGTTGCGTTGGTTTTCTCAGTTTTATTACTGGCAGCAAGACCCGTCTGGTGATGCACATTGGCAGAATGGCCCTGTTGGACATTACCCGTATTTCCATTTAATTGAGTGTTGTCGACCGTACCCTGAATCTCACCCGAATTACCCCCGTAAGCGTTGGGATTAATTTGATTCGGGTTATACGACATATCCCGCAGTCCTGTGCGCTCCATCAAGGCATGAATCAACTGCATCAGTTGCTCTTGCATATTGGCAAGTTGTTGCTGCATCTGCATCAATTGTTGCTGCACTTGTTGTTGATACGGCAGGTTAAACTGCGGTGGTTGATACGAATTCAGTTCTGGGTCCAAATTGGGATTATAAATCCCATTGTTTTGAATGGGCAAATTGGATTGATTAGCCCCCGGCGCCACCAGATAATTATTGGTGATATAGGTATTGCCTTGGCCGTAATTTTGACCGCCCGATTGAAAGGTGTAAGGGCTAAATGCATTATCCACAAAGGCACTGTTATCCACCACTGACGGCCTTACAGGCAACAGTGATTTTTCGGAAGATAGCGACTTTTCTTCGAGTTCTTTGCTGCGGGCATTATACCCGTCCACATAGGCTTTGGCCTGGCTATAGCCCTTGTTTAAATTGCCTTCTAAACTTCCCATAATTCCGAAATTTCCCCCACATTCACCGACGTTGGCACGCACGCACATCGTTTATGATCACGCGTCTAAACCGCTATCAGTTTTAATTACCCTAAAATATCCCCATTTGTGATCGAAATTTAGGCGATCACAAGAACCTATCCCAAAAGATTGCTTACCAGCATAAAAACAACGATTGTCTTTTTGATGTTAGCGATATTATAAATAAATGCTTAAGACACCTGCTACTCGTCCAGGTCAGCCCCGGCTGATCGACGGGCCAATTTACTAAACTCTCGGGCAACGGCTTCTTGTTTCAGCAGGTGTTCCAAGTCTTTTTTATCCCCCAACAACTGAAAATAGGCATGGAATTGAGGCGTCACATTCAGCACAAAGGAGCGTCCTTGCCGGCGTTTGGAGATCAATTTTTTCTTGAGCAACTCTTGAATATGCTCATAGGCATTGGCCCCGCGCGATTCTACTAAATCTGATTGCAAGATAGGGGCCTTAATCGCAATGGCAGACAGGGTTCTCAGCGTTGCCGCAGAAATTTCAACGGGCATCATCCGCTCCACCACGTCGGCAAATAGATCGCGAACTTGGAGAATATACCCATCCGTATCATCAATTTCCAGTGCCGCGTTATCCCCACGGTAAGCGTATTCTTGAATCAGTTGAATCAGCGATTCTTCCACATCCTCAAACGGGGCCCCCAGTAACTCTGCCAACTCGTTGACATGCAGCGGGCGGGACGTTAAAAACAGCGCCGCCTCAATTCGCCCCTGAAGCAACCCGGAATCGATGACTTTTGTTGGAAGATTCAGCCCATTTTCAGGCGCTTCGGTATCAATATCTGACGGTTTATCTGTATTGGCAAAATTGTCTGAATCGAGCTCTATGTCCAGATCGGGCTTGTTATGTACTGTGAAATCATTCGCCACAGAGACTACTCCAGTTCATTATTTAATTGCTCGTCTGCTGTTTCAGTATATAACCCAACATGGAGTTCTCTATAGAAGCGCTCTTGCGTGAGATCGACCTCTCCACGAGAGGCCAAAAACAACAGCGCCAAGAAGGCAGACACTTTATCAATCCCGCCTTGCTCAACCAGATCGGACAGCGAGACCGTCAGCGGGTGAGAATCAGGATTCAACACTTTTTCCAGCAGCGTTTTCAGCGCAAAAATCGTGTCTTCCAAAAACTCTTCATGGGCTAAAGACTCAATGTCTTCAGAGGTCAACTGGCTGTAATCACGCATTTGGCGCCGGGCATCGGCCCGTTCCACGGTTTCCCGCAGGTTGCGTTCTTTCTCGAGCGCCTCATATTTTTTTAGTTCCAAAATCAACTCGTGCAAGGTGACCGGGCGAATCCGTGGTTGCTTGGTGCTGGTCCGCCTGCGAAGAACCTCGTCTAGAGAGCGGAGCGTGCGTTGTTTAACCCCTGGTTCCAGTTCAAAGCCGTCAGGCCCTTCGCCGTTGTCAAAATCTTCAAACACCGCTTCCTCAAGAATCGCATCTTGGAGCGGGTCACCATCATTTAAAAACAATCGGCCGGCCAGTTGATCAGATTTTAATCGGAGCAAAATGGCCAGATACAATAATGTTTTTCCGGTCACTTTGAGATCAGAGGCGCGGAGGTCAGCCACAGCCTGAAGATAGCGATCGGCCACTTCGACAATATCCAAATTCCACGGATCTAATTGTCCCGTCTTGGTCATCTGCACCAACAACTCTATCCCGTCTTTGGCGAACGCCTCTTCAGGGGCGTAAGACGTCAGCGGTAGATGATTAGGCTGCGCTGCCATTATCAACCTCATTAATGGCGTCTACATTACTGGTTTCTTCGTCTCCCAGATCTTCACCGTGTAAGTTAACCCCCGTTACTTTGGTAATGCCGTTCTTCCGCTGAGTCACACCAACAGTCTGATCTGAGTGATCAATCATGGGTTTACGCAGAGACACCACAATAAATTGCGCGCCTTTAACGGATTCTCGCTTCACCATATGAGCGAGTTTTTCGGCATTGATCCCGTCGAGATTCATATCCACCTCATCGAGCGCATAGAAAGGAGCCGGTAAATAACGCTGAAGAGAGAACACAAAGGCCAAAGAGGTAAGAGATTTTTCGCCGCCACTCATCGCCTCAATCCGCTGCATTTTTTTCCCACGAGGTTGGGCTTCAATCGTCATACCGCCCGCGAAAGGTTGCTCAGGGCTGGTTAGTACCAAACGTCCTTGACCATCAGCCAGTTCTTGGAATATTGCCTTAAAATTACTATCCACATGCTCAAAGGCCTTTTTGAAAGAAACCAGTTTTAATTCCTCGTAGCCGGCAATCCGAACGGTTAAGGCCTGTGTTTCTCGAGACAATGTTTCAATTTTTTCGGCCAATTCCACTTGCCGTGTTGTCACTTCGTCAAACTCCTGGATGGCCCGCATATTAACCGGTTCTAGGGCTTCTAATTGACGCTCGCATTTTTGAATCAGCTTTAAAATCTCTGCTTCTGAAGGCATCTCTTCTTGGTGCAATGCGACCACATCCACCTGTAAATCGAGTAATTGCTGTTTTAACACCGTCAGTTCTGGGGTTAATTCCTGGAGCCTTGCTTGGAAGGCATTCAGTTGTTCGCTTAATTCGACGGCACTTCGATCCAGACGGTTTTTCTCTTTCTCCGCTTCGAGTAACTGGTGTCTCACCTGATCGCGCTCAGTTTGCAGTTTTTTCAACTCCTCATCGAGATCGTTGGTTTGCGCTTCCAGTTGATGAATTTGCTTCCAAGTGAGATGAATTTCTTCTTGATGTGCTTGTTTTTCCGCCTCCATTTGCGGCCAGCTCTCTTTGGTAGAGACAATGCGGGTTTGATACTCCTGACACCCAGCTTGTTGGTAATTTTTCTCCATTTCCTTACTCTTAATATCCGCCTGTACGTGGCGAATCTGGGCATCATAATGCTCCATCTGGAAGCGAATATCTTCAATATCTTTACGCAGCTGTTGAATTTGCTCTGTGGGGAGTTCTGCATCGAGAGCAGCCATCGTCTCTTTAAGTGTGAGCACTTCAGCCTGAGAGGTTTCCAGCAGCTTCTGCTGTTGCTTGTAGGTCTCTTCCAATTGCTGAAGTTGTGTTTGTATTCGTTGTTTTTCCTGCGTCTCTGCCTCTCCCTCCGTCTGAGGGATGGCTTGCATTTGTTTACTCACCTCGTCCACACTGGCAGACACACTGGCATGTTTTTGCAGACACAGGGCATAATCGGCTTTCAAACCTTCAAGTTTCAGCTCAATGGCGGTCAGCTTTTTTTGTGCCGCATCTTTTTCCAACTGGGCGCTGTCCAACTGTTCTTGCAGAGTGCTTAGCTGCTCATCGAGTCGTTGTGTATTGGCAAAACGATGGGCCTGTTTCTGAGAATCCCCGCCAGGGGTACTGCCGCCAGTCATGGCACCGGATTTTTCCATCAGACTGCCGTCAAGCGTCACCATTCTGTACTGGCGCAATAGTTTGCGTGCTGCAGCCATATCTTCCACAATCAGCGTATCGCCGAGAGCATAGGCAAAGGCAACGTCGTAGCAGGGATCAAAGCCAATCAAATTGATGGCAAAATCAATCACCCCAGCTGATTTGGGCAGTGCAGGGAGAGTTCTGGGATTGGCGAGTTTTGACAGCGGCAAAAATGTGGCCCGACCGGCCCGTTGTTCTTGCAGGAGGAGGATGGCCTTTTCAGCCACCTGCTCATCATCCACCACCACATTCTGCATCCGCCCGCCAAGAGCAACTTCCAAGGCCAGAGATAAATCCGCTTCGACACGGCCCAACTGAGACAAAGTCCCATGAATGCCTTTCAGCCCAGAAGAGAGCACCCGCTCAACAGGACGGGCAAAATTTACCTCTTCATAGGTTCGTTTTTTTGTCTCTAGACGGATCAGCTCGTCTTTCAACTCATTCAAACGGCTGTTGGCCGTGTTGAATGCCACTCTGGCTTGACTAAACCGTAATTGTTCTTGCTGCAATTGGGCTTCAAAGGCAGCTTTCTCAATATCAATCTCTTTGAGTTGCCGTGACCAAGACTCCAAATCGCTTTCAAGCAAGTGGCGCTTTTCTTCCGCCTCACCCAAATTGCGGCTGCGGAAGGACCATTCCATATTGAGCCGCTTTATTTCAGATTCCAGGTCCAGACAAGCACGGTTGAGGGTGTTTAGCTTGTCTTCGGCCTGCGTGAGCGCTTCTCGAACATCTCCCCGTCGGTGGCTAAGTTGGCCGGTGGATTCTGTCATCTGGTCAAACTGGGTGTTCAGCTTGTTAAGTTGGCGCTTTTCGTTCTCATAAAGGGCTTGAAGCTCTTTCAGTTGATGCTCGAAACCGGCCACCTCTGTGTCAATCACCGCCATCGCTTCAGTCTGACGCTGAATATCGAGAGTCATTTTTTCGACCTGCTGCTCACCCTCTCGGCGTTTGTCCTCCAGAGAACGGATACTGTCTTCCTTACGGGCAATATGGCCTTTCAGGGATTCTATCTGTTTTTTCAGCGCAATTTGCTGATCTTCACCCTTACGTTTTACTTCTGCTTCCAATGCTTCTAGAGTGAGCTGGGTTGCGTCCAACTTGGTTTTAAGGACAGTCAACTGCTCTTGAACCTGACGCTTGCGTTCAGTGGCCTCTTGGATATTGCTGCGGGTTGCCTCGATGGCTTTGTGGATGTCGAGGTATTTGGCGCCCAGTAGTTGATTTTCGTGCCCCTGCTTCTGTTCTTTGATTTTTTGATACTTGAGAGCGTGTTCTCGCTCTTCTGAGAGTTGCAGCAAACGGGTTTCTATCTCTTGCAATAAAATTTGATGCCGTTCAATATTGGCACCTGTGGTTTCCAGCTCTTTTTGAGCCTGTTCAATCTTGCGGTCAAATTCGGCCACACCCGCAATTTCATCAATAATTTTGCGCCGCTCGACCGCCGACATATTGACGAACCCGGCAACATCGCCCTGCATCATCACGTTAAAGCACCCAGGGGAAATATTATAACGACCCAAATATTCGTGAATATCCGTCAGTGTGGAGACTTGCTCATTCAGATAGTATGTACTGGAAGAGCCAGAACTGCTTTCGCGGATACGACGAGATACCGTAATGAAATCTTGTGAAAGGGCGGCTTCATCAGAGGGTGCTGGAGAGGGTTCTGGCGGGGGTGTTGCCTTTTTTTTAAGGGGCACATTTTCGCCCAACACCAACTGAGAAGCGTGCTCTAAAACGGCAGATTGGGCCGCGTTGGTCGAGTCTGACGCCTCTTCAAACACACGGTCATGGGGTTCTTTCTTAAATACTATACGAACCTTGGCTTCTTTACGCTTGGACAGGTTATTAACCAGATCCGAAAGCTTCTCTGCCCTCATCACACGAGAGCTTGAAAGCCCCAGGCAGAATAAAATACTATCGATAATGTTGCTTTTGCCAGACCCATTGGGTCCAGACACTGTAGTAAACCCTTTGCGGAAAGGGATGACGGTTTGCCCGGAGAAGGACTTAAAATTATCGATTTCTATTTGGTAAATGTACATTTAGGGTATGTTTCAAGCGTTATCTAAAACAAAATGCTTGCGTAAAATCTTCACGTATTACGTGATACTACAAATACCATTCATAGTATTCACTGCTTATTATACGTTTGAAATGGGGCGAGGGGCGATCTCTGTGCGGCTTCCGTAACAATATGAAATAAGATAAATACGCCGATGAAAGGCTTTTTCCTAAAGCTTTCTGGTGCGTTTTCAAGTAAACTAAATAGAGCATCTCTTAAAGTAGAGAAGATCGTGTGAGCTTTGAGTGAGCTGAGAAATAGAGATTGCAATGGGTTTAGCGTCATAGATTTAGAAAGACCCCCTGTTATGACTACCAAGCAAGCCAGAATCCCCATCCCTTTTTGTAAAGAGCCCGCCTATCAGCTTTCTTATGATAATGGCTTTACGCTGTACTTTGTGCCCAAGCGAGGAGAGGTCTTCAACATCAACACTTGGGTCAAAACCGGGTCTATCCACGAAGATGATCAGAATAACGGGGTATCTCACTTTCTGGAGCACTTAATGTTTAAAGGGACTGAGCGCTTTAAACCAGGCGAATTTGACCGTGCTATGGAGTCGATGGGCGCTGTCATCAATGCAGCCACCTGGAAAGACTTTACGTTTTACTATATTACTGGCCCCAAAGATACGGCTGGCAAGAACTTTGAAACAGCACTCGATATGCATGCAGATATGCTTCTGCACTCTACGATTCCTGAGGGAGAAGTCGGCCCTGTTTATAACCCGGATGACCCCAATTATTCTGGGGCCAAGCGTGAGCGCAGCGTGGTGATTGAAGAAATTGGCATGCGTAACGACCAGCCTTGGACCAAGATTTATAACGCGGTCAATTCAATGATGTATCCTGAAACTCACCCATACCGTCGTGATGTTATTGGAACACGGCAAATTATTGGTACCATTCCCAGAGAGGACATCATCCGGTACTACCGCACCTGGTACTCGCCCAAGAACATGACCACCATTGTGGTGGGTGATTTTGATCTAGAAACCCTGGAAGCCCGTGTGCTGAAGTGTTTTAACTTTGATGACATTCAGCGCCACGGGATTTCCGAAGGCACATTGCTGGAAAAAGCCCCCGCCATCCCCGCACCCAATGGCAACCGTTACCAGACGTTAACCGGAGAATATGCCACCCAGTTTTTAATCAGCGGCTTCCACGGCCCCTCTCCACACGATTTGGAAGAGACCATCGCCCTCGATGTGGTCAGTTACGTTTTGGGCGAAGGACGGAGCTCCAGACTGACCCAAGAACTATTGGAAAAGCCCGAAAAACCCATTTTCAATGCCTTGTCCACAGGACAGTCTGTCTATAAATTGGGCAACGTCTTTTATATTCAAGGCAATTTCTCGGAAATTACCCCCCAAGAAGCTCAAAAGCTCGTCTGGCAAGAAGTGGAAAAACTCTGCGGATCCTCTCCAATCACCCAAGACGAGTTTTCTCGCGCGGTGAAAGCCATGAAGGTTGATTTTGCAGAAACCTCTGAAACCGCCTCCAGTATTGCCGAATCCCTGGGCGAAAGTGTGGTTACAGTCGGTGATATCAGCCACTACGCCCATTATCTAGAGGCCCTAACCCACGTCACCCTGGAAAAAGTGAATGAGGTGGCCCGAAAATATCTCCGCGCTGAGCGCGCCTATACCGCCGTGATGATTCCTGACGAGAGTGTTTCGGATAACTAGCGACACGTTACAACGAGAAAAGGATCCCCAGACAATCATGAAGCCCAACGCCACTAAAGCCAGTTCGGTGATGTCTCAAGCCCTACAGGTGGAAACGCTTAGCCTGAATAACGGGGCCACAATGCTGTTTCGGCAAGATGAGGAAGCCGCCCGCTTGGCCATTAGCCTCTATTTTCGCGGAGGCAATTCGATTGAGCCGATTCCGGGAATGGCCGATCTGGTTGACCGCTTGCTCATGAAAGGGACAAAAAACCGCTCTCAAGAGGATATTTCTATTGCCATTGACAGCTTAACGCTTGCTGTGGACACAGATACAAAACGTGATTTTAGCCAAATGGTGGCCACTGTCCTCGAAGAAGACCTGGAAGCCTCTTTGGAATTGATGTCTGAATTGCTGAATGAGTCTACACTGTCTGAATTTGACAAAGAAAAAGAAAAAATGGTGGGCGAAATTCAAATGGAGATGGATGCGCCCAAGAACCGTGCATCTGACGGCTTTGTGAGAACCTTGTTTGAAGGCACTCCCTACAACGTGGTGAGCAGTGTTTTAATGGACAGTCTTCCCTTAATGACCTCAATTAAGACGGCTGAGGCTCATTACCGCAGTATTTTTCGCCCAGAGAATATGCTAATCTCCTTTGCCGGCAATGTGGATCGTGCCAGAGCAGTGCAGCTCTTTGAACAGTATCTCCCCAAATCTGCTACTACGCAGAAGGTGCCTACCCCCCCGAATAACATCACCCTAAAAACCTTTGGCGAAGATGTGATAGTCCCCTTCCCTAAAGACGATTCGGCACAAGCCCATATTTTTAAAGGATGGCATGCCCCCGCATTGACCGATAGTGATTATTACGCCCTGAATTTAATGAATACCATCCTGGGAGGAGCCGGTCTCAGCGCCCGCTTATTCACAGAACTGCGCGACAAGCAAGGTCTGGCCTACAATGTCCGCAGCTCATACGAAGCCTTCCGCTTAGGCGGGATGTTCTACCTGTATATTGGAACTGAACCCAGCAACAAAGACCGTTGCCTGGAAGGGTTTAAAATAGAGTGCCAAAAATTGATGGACACCCCCGTTCCTGCCAAAGAACTGGATGAAGCCAAAGCCAATATACTTGGGCGACGAAGCCTTTACCTCGAAACTGTTCACCAGCAGGCTAATTATTTAGGGGCGCAAGTGATGATGGGCCGCACTGTGGCTGATGTACACGAAATGCCAGAGCGAATCTCTGCGGTGACTGCCGCTGATATTCAGCGCGTGGCTCAACGCATCATGGGCCGTCCAGCGGTGATCGCCGTTGCGGGGCCTTCTAGCATTTTATAAACGCTATTTTTTGGACTTTATTTTTTGGGCTTTATTGCCTTGGGTTTTTTCCCGACCGGCGGTACGTCACCGGGTTTTAATTCTGGAAACGGCAGAATCCCTTGGGCCGCTTTTTTGACAGCCTCTGGAGTTGTCGGCTCAGAAGTATTAGCAGCTTGAGAGGCCTGCGTCTGTTGGGCTTCGGCCGTCAGCGCTTTTGCCACTTTGGCTTCTGAAGATGACCGTTGAGCCTCATACGCTCTAAGTTTACGGGCATTAACCGCCAGTCCTCGTTTGAGCACATAGGCGATATCCGGAGAAATCAACGGCAGCTTGGGATCAAAAGGTTTATAAGTATAGAAATACCGATTGCCTAGCTTTTTCTGGATATCGCACGTGTGTTTCAGTGAGTCATTCACCAATTTATCGGTTCGTTCTCCATTCAGCGTGGCCAGTAATTCCGCAGGGAAGGCAGCCTCTTTTTTCTCGAGTTTACTTTTCAACTTCTCTTGGGCAAAAGCTTGCAGACGTGCGGTCATTTTCAGTTTTAGGGCCGCTTTTCCAGCATCGTCTGTTGGTAATTTCACGCTCAAGGCTTCTTCCACCACAACCCCGGCCAGTGCTTTCATCATTTCTTTTCGTAAATCATCGTCATAACGAGGAACATTGCCCTCAGCCACTTTGGGGGCAATCAACATCCGCAGTGTTTGGACGTATTCTGCAATCGTGGGCGAGGGGAATTCTTTAATAAAGAGATTTTCGATATAGCGCCTGTTCTCCGCATCACGCTCTCTTCGGACCGCCTCAGTTACTTGGGGATCGAGGGCATCGGTGTTATCCCACTGCTTGGCGCCGTCCCACCCAAACAAGTCTAGGGTGATGTCTAATTTAGGCAGACCCACGGCATTCTCGTGGTATAAAACCGTACCGTGTTGAAACCGCAGTACATCAATCATCTTCATCGGCTTTTGCTCAACGGGCAGGTGCTGTTCAAACAAGGCTCGGTTATTGCGCACAATGCCGGCAATCAAATCGGCCTTTTCTTCTGGGGTGAAGGCTTTATCTGTGGGCAATTGTTTTTCCGCAAATTGGGCCCACTCCAAGGGGATCGTGTGTTTTTGCAAGTACTTAAAGATGTATTTCAGCACATCAACAGTTGCATCCACGTCGGCTTGGGCATCGTGAGCATTCTCAAGCGAGGTCCCCATCAGCAGATCGTAATGATGTGTGAGCTTTTTCCCAAGTGTCACAAAGGGATGAATCCGCTGAATCAACACAAAGGGGTCTAGCACTAAGGCTGGGTCAATCGGACGAATAAACCCTTCGGTTCGTCTGAGCTTTGAGCGGTTAAAGCGATCAATGGCTCGGTTGAGCATCGCACCACCGTCGCGGTTAAAGCGCTGACGCTCCTCATCAGAGGGCATCCCGATATCAAATTTGGCATTATAGGCGACAACCAGACCCGTTTCTCCAATTCGTTCGTTCCGTAGCGACGGTAAAATCGACTCCATGGAAGGAGCGTCTTTCACCATCTCATTGGATATGCCGTGGATATTAATGGCCCCTTCTTTAATGAGGAAGGGTTGTCCGTCCACATTCACCCCTGGATGCACCAAAGTATTGTAATCCGTCAAACGAGAAACAACGTGATCTTCTCTAACCTGAGACACGGCCAGCTGAATCACCCGATCAGCCACAGAAAGACCAGTTGTCTCAGTATCTAGAACAGTATAAGGCACATCACCCACTGTTTTTTGGTAGTTAATCCAAGGCACATCTCGGTAATATTTGCCGGAACGTTGAATATATTGCTCTAAGACATCACTGTTACGGCGGTGATACTCTTGAGCGCCAGATTTGACTAATGTGTGCCAGGTAGAAAGAGGGCATACTGTGTTATCTGGGCGGTAATTGGTGTAAGCAATCAGATCTTTGCCCTTGGTCTTTTTTTCAGGCTTGTCATCTAAATTCTGCGCGTCTAGGGCGACAGCATTCAAGTCTCCGGCAAAACGAAGAGCGGGAAAGTTCAGCGGAGGGTATAGAAACGGCTTAGGCGAAATCGTCAAACTCATCGTCTTATTTCCCTCCCTCAGGTTTTGCATCTGGCGCTGGTTTTACAGGCAATGGAATTTTGGAGAGCGCCTCTCGAACAGCCTTCTCTACCGCTTTAAAGAAGTTCAGATTTTGTCCTTTGCCGTGGATACCATAGGCAGAAGGATTGCACGGTGGACTGTACTCCCAATCGTAGTCAAATTGCTTTAAAAAGGCTTTAGCAACAGGGGCGGATTTGACCACAATGGCCAAGTCGCGGTTGCCCCGTTCATAGCGCTGGCCGGGGTGATTCGGGTAATCTGGTCGGACGCCAGAGCCCACATTGGTCTCAACAGCCGCAGCACTCAAGTTGGCTGAGCCAATCATCATCTCGTCATCATTAAAAATCGTCCATTTCGCATGAAGCTTTTCTTGAATCTCTGCCCATTCACGGTAATAGCGGACAGGAACTCCCGCTCGAATCATCTCCGAAGCGGTCTTACGGCTGTAGGGGAATTGATCAATCACACTGGAGGAGTGCAGCATCTTCACCTTCACCTTGCCAGATTGATGCAAGTTGATCAGTTTGGATTTCATTTCTTTGTGTGTGGCAATAAATTGCTCAGAGTGGACGGATTTAAGATCGCCACGGTCCAAGGTTTTGCGCAAATAGTCACCAATCTCTTCACGGGGATTTTCGCCAATAATGCTATATTCTTTTGGCATGGTGTTCAGCACACGAATCGCCGGATCAGTCACAGGTTTGATCTTAGGCAGTTTAGATTTGATTTTGGCCAGCAGAGCCTGGTTTTCAGCCGATAATGCCACTTCCCCGTATCGGTCCGGATCGCGCAGCATTTTCCGCATCTCTCCCAGCCCAGGTAAGGTGGCTCCTGGCGGCAGGGTATCCTGCATGGCGATCAATTTTGCGTAAGTCCAGTCAGGATGAAACGTGCTGGCCTGAATATTGGCCACTTCCGGGCCTTCCAACGATAGACAAGCGTCCCAATTGGCGGCAGAATGGTTACTCAGGTTCATCCCCCCCACAATCGCTTTTTTTCCGTCTGCTATGAGCAGTTTCACGTGGTAAATATTGGCAGCTTCTCTGGGATAAGCCACCACATCAATGGGCAGTTTCTCATCTCGGGCTATGCGGCGGAGATAGTCAATCATCCCCTCATTATTGATGGGGCGGGGGAAAATGGGGTTACGGAACTCATCGTATTTATATTCCACGCTGTTATCCAGTAAAATCTGGAAACGCACCCCCTGTCGGGCTTTTTTAATAATCAACTCCAAAATATCTTGCTGTTTTTTCCAACCGGGCACAATATCCGCCCCGTCCACAGCACGCCCGCCTTTAACAGACACGTGATCAAAGTCGTACAAAGCCACTTGGGCATATTTTTCGGTCTCGTTAATAAATTTCACCCAGCGATCGAAAATGGCAGCAGGCCCCATCAGGGTTTGCACATGGGTTTTTACGGTTTTTCCGTTATGTTTCCCCACCACATCCGTTTTTACCTGAGCAATCACCCGTTTTACAGGCGGTTCCACGGTAAACTCCGGCATTTTAAATTCCATATACTGCGTCGGATTCATATCCAGACTGGCCGCAGCGCGGAGAAAGCGCTCTAAAAAACCACGTTTCAATGGCACCGTAAAATTCACCATGCCATGCTCCGATCGCTTAGAGCGTCCCGGGGTGGTCACGCGCCCTTTATTACGAGGTTTACTGACAGCCGTGCTTTTACTCGTGGCCATTTTTGTTGTTTTTTGAGTTTTCACTATTTTTTGAGGTTTTTCTGGTGGTTTTTTCGCCCCAAAAAACACATCCCCAGCAGCATTCTGGCGTCCCAAAAACTGTACGGGAACAAACTGCACCAAATCAGGCTGTTTACCTGTCTCAATCTTCCCAATTCCAGCTATTTTACTGCTTATCACATTCATTTCCCTACTCACCACAATCATCTTCTCTACATCCCAGACCCAGAAGGGGAAAACTGATTCATACGCTTGAGTCGCTTCAAACTATCCAAGCACTCACTATCCAAGCACTCAAATGGCCCATAGACTGCTCTTGCCCCCCCAGGAAGCAATATTGAAC
>CAZZIY010000028.1:0-13702 GCA_964654525.1 uncultured Vampirovibrionales bacterium
GATTTTGTTTTAACAAAAGAAAAAAAAAAAAAAAAAAACAAAAAAAGAAAAAAAAGTTGAGTTAAAGAAATTAATTGGTGTGGAAAAAAAGTTATATTTTTTTTTTAAGATAATTTTTTTAAACCCCTGAGTCATTAACACCCAGGGGTTTTTTACTGTTTTAGGCAATTTTTGCTGCGTGCATGTTTTTATTAGTGTAAGGTCACAAGGGAAGGTTATTACTTTATTCAACTGGTGAATACGTTGTCACCCGGTTTGCAATAACCGCAAAAGCCTGAAGGCCCATGTCACGAGTTAGGGGAGGTTATATAGAGTCCATGAATAAATCCACAAAGAGAAAACAGCCATTTGGCGGCCAATTTGACGTGCTCAGCGATCGCTTTCAAAAACCTGCGGTCTTAGAAGAGGCCAAAAAGCTGCTCAGCGAAGCCGATCAAAGTGAAGAAGCCTTTCTCGGCGCTCAAGCCGTCATGCTGCTTCATGGCTTAATTTAAAGTCTATTGCATCTAAAAAAGCGTGAAAAAAACCCGAGACCTTCTCTCATGGGTCTCGGGTTTTTAAGTGTTAGCGGGTATCAGACGTTATTCATCACTCGTCATTCATCACCGCGCGTCATTCATCACCGCGAATTTTTTGGGCACCAAACTTGTCCACACTGCCGGTCCAGTTGTTGTAATAAATATTGCGCAAAAACCGTTCTTTAGGAGACAACTGCCCAGGTCGTTGGGGTTTCCACTCCTGGCGGTCGCGTTGATCTTCGACAAAATCAATCAATTGCGGCGAATATCCCTTATTGGCCATCACGTCCGGTTCTGGAGCAAAAGCACGACTGGGTCCAGCTGTAAATGTAAGAGCAAGCCCACTCAACAGCAGCAAGCAGTTTAATGACAATCTCATCGGACGGTTCCTCTATTCAGGCTTAATATCCACGCTAAATCAAAAATCTCATTGGGAATAGATGCTTCCCAAAAACCACTATCCTTTTTAAAGACTACTATCCTTCATTTTACTATTATAAAAGGTGTTTCTCATTTAGAGACTCACCCTGCTAATGGAGATTTCGACAAACGACCATTGACATCTTTTGCTACTCAAAGATATCTCTCTAAAATACCGTTATTCCTACTTCGTGTTTAGCAGACACCCCGAAAAGGCTTTAAAATCAACTTAAAACGCGCTATCATGCAATCAGTAGAGGGCTAAGTATTCCTGTCTCTTTTTTAGATTTGTTTTAATCTCACCAGCAGTTAGGAGTTTTCAACCCGATGTTCGTTCTCTCATCGCACGTCAGCGGGACTTCGCACGATCAGCTCGCCGATCTCCACCTGGCCTGGGACATGATTGAAGCCATGCTCTCTGGGAAATCCTCTATTGATCTCAACGGGGTCCCTTTTCGCTCCAGAGAAGACGCTGAACAGTTTTTAATCCACTACGGCTTTGATTGGCAAGTGGAGAGTGACCGCGCTGAATTGGTCGGGCTTTTTGACGAAGCCGTCCGCTTTATTCACGAGGTGATTTTGGCCAAAGAAGTAGAAGAGCTTCCTGCCACACTGAAAAAAATTCCGACCAGACTCACCACAGAAGTCAATCAAGATATTCTATCGCTGATGATGATTGCCGCTGATAAAACCCACCCAGAACAACCGTGGGCATGTGCCTTGCTGAAAGTGATGCACACGCTGGCCCATATCCAAAACAGTCCTCTATACACTCATTTTGATGTCGCTAAAGAACAAATCCTTAATAAAATCAATCGAGTCTTGGACCGGGACCCTGAAGGTCACTTTTTATTGGGGGTACCTGGCCCACAAGGACGTGTTCTGCCCATTTATGCCTTTGAAAAAAAGGACCGCAAAAGCCGAGAAAGTATCCTGGTAAAACTTCTCTCCAAAAAAGAGAACGTTGCCCAAGAAGTCCACGACATGATTGGCCTGCGCTTGGTGACTTTTACAGAAGCCGAAGCGCTGCTGGCCCTCGATATTTTGCGCGAAAACCGTGTGATTGTCTTTCCTAACATCATTCCAAGCCGTTCGCGAAACACCTTGGTGGATCTCACCTGTATGAAAGAGCAGTACCAAGCCATTGCCGCAAAAATCCTTCAAGGAGAGGCTACTACGGACGATCTGAGTGATTGGTTTCAAGGCAATACACCCAAATGCGTCTGGGATGGTCAGAGCAGTCCTGATTTTTCGGCGCACAATCCTTCAAGTTCCAAGCATTACCGCTCGATTCACATCACGTGTCGTCAATTGATTCGAGTCAGAGATCCCAAAACGGGCTTTGAAAACCGGTTTTTCTATCCCTTTGAAATTCAGATCACCGATAAGGCCAGTTATCTTGAAAATAAAGACGGCTCAAGTGCTCATGCCCATTACAAAGAACGGCAATTCTTACTGGCCCGCCAGCGGGTTCTGGGGCCATTACTCCCGCAGCGCTCTGCCGAATAAACTATGGCGAGATTCGCCTGGTGTCTCTATACTCGTCCTACTGTGCTATCCTGCTGATGGGGCGTCCGCACCGATATTCATGGATTGGACTTGGGGCTCTCTCGCCACAAAATAACCACTGGTGGCGAGTTTCGCCTGGTGTCTCTATACTCGTCCTACCGTGCTATCCTGCTGATGGGGCGTCCGCACCGATGCCCTGACTCTCTCGCCACCAAGCAAGTAACAAGCTGGCAATAAAAATGCTCGAAAACGTCCCGACCGCGATCCCAATAATCATCGCAAAGACAAAATCCCGGGTCGTCTCCCCACCCAATAGGTACAAGCTGATCAGCGTTAACAGGGCTGTCAACGAGGTGTTAATACTCCGCGCCAAGGTTTGATTGACACTAATATTGGCAATCACTCCAAAGGGAAGCTTTTTCCGGTATAAAATCCGGCTATTTTCACGCAAACGGTCAAATACCACGATCGTGTCATGCACACTAAAGCCCACAACGGTCAGAATCGCCGTAACAAACAGACTGTCGACCTCGGTGTGAAAGAAATACCCCATCATCGCAAACACTCCAAACAGAAATATCGTGTCGTGCACAAGTGCGATAATAGCACACACCGCATAATCAAACTGAAAGCGGTACGTTAGATAACCCACAATTAACACATACGCGAGCAACAAGGCCATTAAACCGTTTTGAAACAGCTCTCGAGCTAACGTGGGCCCCACCGCATTTTTCTGCAGCAACGACATCGGCCCTAAGGCTTTGACAATTTCTGCATCAATCAAGGTGGCATCTCCGGGTTTCATCTGCTTGGTTCTCACAGAAACAATGGTCTTGAGCTTGTCAAAACCAGATGTTTGCGTGGCCTCTGTTACAGAACTAGTTGAAGATTTTTCTTTGGCCGCAGCACCCACCCCAATCCGGACAGGCTTTTGCGAATAGGCGGCCTTAATCGCCCCTTGATCTTTTTGAATCTGAATAACAGAACCCGTATACCCTTTACTATCAAAGGCCGTTCTGATTTTTGCCAAATCCTCTTGAGTGACCACCCCTTCAAAACCATATTCCAAAATGGTCCCGCCGGTAAAATCAATTCCCAGACTGATTGGGGCGTGATCAGGACTGGACATCATATTGACGATGATGAAATAAATCCCGGGTACCAAAAACGCCAGCGAGATAAAAAGATAAATCCACCGGTGTTTGATCACATCAATTAAACCTGGTTTTAGGAGGGTGGCCTCATCTGTAGCCGCAGTCAATGTCGTCGTCATATCGAAAAACGCCCTTACATACCATCAAATTAAGTTGCCTGATTATGTTACCTGCTGAATATCACCCGTCGTTAACCCAAACAGTGCTGGATTTTTTAGCGGTCCACCTTCCCCGGTGAGAATATGCAAGAAGGTTTTGGTTACAGTGATAGCTGAAAACATACTCACACCAACCCCAATGGCCAGTGTGAGTGCAAAGCCTTTTACTGAGCCTGTTCCCAAAGACCAAAGCAAGAAACAGGTAATCAGCGTGGTCATATTGCTATCAAAAATGGAGGGAAACGCCCGGTCAAATCCTACTTCAATCGCCTTCCAAAGAGTTCTGCCGCCACGCAGCTCTTCCTTGGTCCGCTCAAAAATCAGGATGTTGGCATCCACCGCCATCCCAATACTCAAAATAAACCCAGCAATGCCGGCCAGGGTGAAGGTCACCCCCACCCACACATAAAGAGCGTAGGTCAATAAGGTGTAGACAATCAGAGCACAATCAGCCACCAGCCCTTGCAAACGGTAAGAAATCAGCATAAACAAGGCGACCAGCGAAAGTCCAACAGCTCCTGCAAAGAGGCTTTTCTGAATAGATGCTTGCCCTAACAAAGGGCCAACGCTGGTTTCCTCAATAAATTCGACATCTGCGGGTAAAGCACCAGCGTTCAATGTGTCCACAATACTTTTGGCACTCTCGTGCGTAAAATCACCGGTAATCATCCCGCGTCCTTGCAAAATAGGCTCATTCACTCTGGGGGCAGAGACCATTTCACCGTCAAAGAAGATTCCCAGTGGCTGATGACCATTGGCGAGTTCAGTGGTCACATTGCCAAATTTCTCACTGCCTTTGGCATTTAGCTCAAACCCAATAATCCACTCATTGCCTTGACCGGTTCCAACTTGCGCTTTAGCGAGATCTTTCCCGGAGACTCCCGTGTTTACCCACTCGCCCTTGACCATTTTCTTAAATTCCAGGTTGCCCACTCGGCCAATCATCTTTTTGGCTTCTTCTGGGTCTTTAATCCCGGGGATTTCCACAATAATCCGCTTATCTCCGGCCTTTTGAACGATCGATTCACCAATCCCCAGAGCATTTACGCGTTTTTCGATCACAAATTGCAGGCTATCCATCACGTCTTGTGTGACAACAGGGATATCAGCAGACGGCACTGCTTCCATTGTCAGGCGAATACCACCTTTTAAATCCAGGCCCAGGTGGGGTTCTTGCTTCATCAGGGTGAAAACAGCCCCGATGACAAGCGCCAAGACCACCAAGAACATGACTTTAGGATTTTGATACCAAGACACCCGTCTTTACCTCTATCTCTTATTAACAGCTCACGTGATTTGCGTTTACCTGATTTATGACCGGGCCCGCAAAAACCAAATTCTACAGAAAACATGGCTAAAAATCAGCGCGTAATACAAAAACGCTTTTCACCGGACGAACCACCACCTGACCGTCTGGCTGGCGTTTGGCATAAAGACTCATCCAGGCTTTTTTGTTGACGGCACCGTCAACCGCCTTATTCAAACTGGCTGAATGAAGGAAATACTCGGGTCGGTAAGCCAGTGATGAGGAACTCCCTCCGTCCAAAGCCAGGGCAGTAATCACTCCGCGTTTTCTCATCGCCGCTGCCACCGCTTCTAATGACAGACCACTATTTTCTTGTTTACCGGTCTGCATCACCAGCATCAGCACCACTTGCCCGTCAGCCGTCAGTCCCAATGCGGTGCGTGCATTACGAGCAGAGACTCCAATGGGATCTCGTACCAGGCGCCCCATTTTTCTGGCGGTAAACCCTTCTGCAGTATCACTCAGATAAGGCAACAAGCGAGGCCCTGCAGCTAATGCTTCTGTTTCTTGACAGCCGGCTGGGGGTCCCGCTGGGAGTTTTGATGACTGCGTTTCAGGCGGTGAGATAATTTGAAAGTCCGTATTTTCCCCACAAATCAGTTGGCGCCATTCTGTTCGGTGCAGTATTTTATCGAGATAGAGTGCCAGTGAAGGGTTTCCCATCAGACGTGGGTTCATCGTAGGATCCAGTAACAGCTTGCCTTTTCGTCGGTAAACAGAAGTACTCATCCCGTTTGCCGGGTCAAAATAGCCCGCGTTCACCGCTAAGACAATCTGAGGATCCCGGTTGAGCCAGTAATCCACCGTCTTCAGACCAGATTCTGGATAGGCAACCTCCCAGCGGCAGTGTTTACAGCGGGGCATATCCAGATAAAACGTCCAAATATTGGCTTTTTCTGTTTGTTCGAGCTCAACACGGCCTGCCAAAAGGGGATTTTTTTCTGATGCAAAGGAGACTGATATTAAGACAAGCAGCAAAGCCACTAGCACAGGGAAAACACGGTCGCGAAAAAAAATCAAAGGAAAAATCATATCTTGAGTCCACAACTCCTTCTGCTACAATAGGGCATGCACAGCAGGGGGGAACAGGTAAAAAAGCACGTAACGCTGTGTATCAATTCTCACGTAAAACCGTTGTTAGACTAACACAAAAAACCCTTCACTGGTTTTTCTTAGGCAGGCGTATATCATCGGTTACTGTCTATCTTTGTTCTATCTAACAGGGTTAAAACCACACTGTCTTAACATCAGCGGGGAGCTCTAGCCGGCGTGTCTATCGTAAACCGTTTCCCAATTTCAGCCAGACTTATTCCTAGCCGAGAGAACTTATTCTACCTGGCCTCTACCGCTGTATTGACCCGTCTGTGCATTGCAGGGGCTCGTGTTTGGCAAAATCTTCCGTCCAAAAACCACAACCCCGAATACACCAGTACCGATAAGTACACCGCGCTTTGGGAGCGAATGTTTGTCGAATTTTTTGGGACAGCCGGCTATATGGCCGCCATCCATGGGGGAATGGATGCTGTTGCCAAGCTGTTTGAGCGCAGCACAGGCTATCAAATTCCTGTTGTAACCAAGGCTATTGCCGTGCAACTGGGCAAACCCTTAGAGAAAATACAGCAAGCAGTCAAAGAAACCTACGGTGAAGGCAGTCACGGTCTGGTATCTCGCGTACTTTTCAAGCAAGGCAACCTGGCCAGTCTAGAAAAGAAACTCGGCATCTCACTCAATGATCCCGTGGCTAAGGGACTAAAAGACCTGTTTGAGCCGTTTGCCCGCAAAATCAACCGAGCCGCCTCTCTGAGCACGTTATCAGGCGTTCTTACAGGGGCACTGTTTGGGGGGTTTGTTATTCAAATCCTCAATGATCGGATTTTTGCTCCGTTTATTGCACCTGCCATCAACAATCTCTTTGCCATTGGGGGCAATAGTCGGCCCATTAGTAAAAAACCCAGTGCCCTAGAGCCAGATCTAAACGTCCAGCAACAGGTGAATTCTCTCAATCAAGATCCACTCAGCCGAGCAGCGCTCATGAATGATGAACATCAACTTCGTCAGACACGAGCATATAACGCAAATTTTAATGCCAGTGGCAATCTACCCGCCGCATACACACTCAATAACCGATTTATCTCATCACCCACAGCCCGTAACGCTTTTGCTCCCCCGCAATATCTCCCCCAACATCTCACTGAAGCCCAAAGAACGTATCGGTTTTAAGTCATGACCCGAATCAGCCCAAACATCACAGCCACACTGGCCTCTCAAACCGCAGTAACTACTGCAGGCAAAATAGGGCTTGGTCAATTTGCCAAAAACATCGGCAATACCTTCATTAATCATGGAAATCAGCTGATTCAAGACCATGCGGCTCTCAAATCCAACGCCCTCATTCTCTGTTCTCTGATTCTGGTTCTCTCTCGCATTGCTGTGGCGTTTGGGTCTGCCAAAAAAGCACAGAAAACCCCCGACGGCCCCTACCGCTGGCAAGAGTTTATCCGGACCACCATCCGCGAAATTGGGGGATGGACACTCAGTTTTGTGGTGCTCCGCAGCATCGAATTTGCGATGAGGGCCGGAGTCCGTAAGATTTTTAAGATCAAACTTCCGAATAAACCGGGTTTAATCAAAGACTTAGGCAAGCAAGTCGCTAGTTTTGTCAAACGCGACAGCGCCCAAGCTGCACCTGTATTACGACAGGCCTTTACGAATTATGGACACAAGGCCACGTTGGTTCCCGATATAGCCCGATTTGAAAAATTTGAAGGGCTGATCAATCTATTTTCCTCTGGTAAAGGGCATCTTTCGGTTGTAGAGCGTTTCAAACGCTTCTATGACTGGTTTCCGATTTTGGTTGGTTCCATTCCTGCCATTGCACTCAGCGGCTATGCCCTGGAGCGTTTTTCGATGGATCACTCCAAAGAAGTGGTCGCCAAAATCAGTCAATGGCGAAAACAACCCAATCATAACAATCAAGCCGTTCAAGCCCCTGAAGAGGCCTTGAATACCGCTTTTTCTGGTTCCGGAGCCGCTTCTTCTTTCCTCACCCAACAAAACCGTTTTCAGCAGTACTTAAACTCGGTGCAAGGAGCTCAAGCCCAAAGAGAGTTATCTTAAAAGAGTTATCTTAAACTAGACGCAGCTCCAAATGGCGCGTACAATCAAGCGCATGACGACATCACAGATAATAACGGATACGGTACTTGGCCACGACATTGTGGCGGTAGCCCGAATACACCGCTTCTTTGAGCGCTTTGGAGCGCGCGGACTTCGCCGTGTCTTCAGCCAGGAAGAAATCGAACAAGCATTTAGGAACCAAGCGTTTGGAATTCGAGTGGCACAGAGACTAGCCGGTCGTTTTGCGGTAAAAGAGGCTGTCGCCAAAGCATTGGGCTTAGGCTTTAAGGGGTTGGGCTGTCAGATCAACACACTAAGCTTACAGGATAGAGCGTCTTGGCAAGAAATTACGCTTCAGTCCGACGGGCAGAGTGCCCCCAGTGTCAGACTAACAGGAAACGCCGCAGCCGTGGCACGTGAAAAAAACATCAGTCAGTGGCGCGTCAGCCATGCTCATGATGGGGACATCGCATCGGCCACTGTCCTGGGGTTGGTATTTTTGCAAGAAAAGGCTTAACCAGAAAAAACGTTAGCGAGGTCTTTTGGGCTTGGCCCCAAAACCGCCGCGACCACCACCGGAAGAAGAGCCAGGTGATTTTCTGCCGCCGCCTGAAGACGGTCTACCAGAAGATGGTCTACCAGAAGACGGTCTCTTGGAAAATTTACCAGGCCTTGCGGATTCGGCACGCTCGCCTGAGTCGACCTCAGCCCCTTCAGGTCTTTCGGATCTGCCAGAGGTGAATTTACCGGGGTTTCCTGGTCTAGATGATCGAGCCCCAGGTCCTCTCGAGGGACCTCTGCCAGGGGCACGTGCCGGACCTCTTGCAGGCCCTCTGCCGGGCGCTCTTTTCGGTCTAAATTCGCGTTCTTCGCCCGCGTCGTCGTCATCCGTTTCTCTGGGGAAGGGGCTACCCGCACGGGGTTTTCCCCCGTCTGCCCAACGAGGACGACCTTTGTCAAAGGTTCGGCCTGTGCTTCCAGTGCGCTGTTTGGTTGGATTTCCAGGAGCCTTGGGGCGAACATTCTTGATCTCAGTAATCAAGGTTTCTCTCAGGACATCGAGATCCCGACGGGTGACCAAACCCAAAGACTCGATCACTTTTTTAACTGACCCGTCAATGGCAGCTTTCACGGTCGTTTCTATTTGATTCTTTTCTTGTTCGGCCCGGTTTTTCAGCTCATCTGCAAAGGACTGGGCCTCTTTTTGGGACAGAGAACCCTTTTCGATTAAGTCTTCTACCAACTCGTCTATCGCATCTCGGGTGGCATCTCGCATCTTTTCTGCCGTGGTGACGGTGGCACCCACCCCAATCAGAAACAAGCGTTTCATCATCTCTAATGTAGGGTTATCCGTTTGTGTTTGGTGGTTATCGGGGCTCATGGGTGTTAAATCCTTTGCTCAATCCTTGATTTTTTTGCTTTATTTTTTTCAAACGTGTTGGCTGTTATGTTAGAGATACTTTAGCACAGGCCGTCAAATGCAACGGGGCAATTTACTGTATTGAGAGAGTTTATATGCCTAGTTTAAATCCAAAAAGAGGTTTTACCCCATGCCCCAATTTCCCCCAATCAGTTTTTCTCAGCCAGCCTTGTCCCCATTATTTGGCAGCGACAGAAACAGCAGGCGTCATCACGGCTACCGTGGTCCTGGAAAAGCTGTACCCACCGCCAGAGATATTACCGATCGGGCTGCGAAATTGGCGAAATTGGAGAAAGCACATGGGACTTCTAGACAGCCTGATCCCAATTTAGCTAAAGCAGTAAAGCAGTTTGAGGCTGCCAATCAGAGACTCCGAGGCAGTATTGGCTTTAACAACAGCAATTGGGATGATTACTCTGGCTGGATAGCTGATGAATGCTCTAAAGCCATTATTGCAGCAGAAAAAACCAGCAACAAGCGACTGCAATCTGCCGCGTATTTAACCCGGGGCATCGCTTATGGGGTGGCTACCCGCTGGGCTAAAACCATTCATCTGCATTACGGGCAGCCAGAGAGCAAAACAGGTCAGGCTGAGGCGTATTCCAAAGCGGTGACTGATTTTGAAAAAGCTTATGCGCTCGATCCTCAGAACAGATTGGCTCTATTAAATCTCGCCATTCTCCACAGATTGAACGGAGAAGCCTATAAATCCTCTCAAGCATTGGTGAAATTGGGCGCGATCACCGGCGACGCTCGCTGGGTGGGATACCACAACAATGGGTTCGCTCAATTCGATTATCAGAGTTTTTCCGATGCGATGGAGATTGATCAATACCGAGTTCTGGAGCCTGTCTGCCGCAAATCGCCCGTGGTGAAAACATTATTCCCTCTGCCAGGTCAGCAAGACAGTCTCTGGCAGATGAACATCTTCTGGGGCGTTCCCGAAGCGATTTAGTTGTTTTTTATTTCGCCATCTGGTATTTCGCCGTCTTGTAACGAATTATAACGCTCGGCCGCTCAAAACCTGAGACGCCAAGCGTTCTGCTTAGACTCTCAATAGTCTGTTATTTGAGTCTATTATTTTTAATTTTTAATTTGCAAAAAAGTGCTCTCCTCCAAATAGGGGATCTTTCTCCTTTCAACTGGAGCCACGGGCTCTGGGGCCGAAACGACTATACCCCTATTTCTGACTGAGCATTAAAACACAACATTAGGAAGCAACCGCTATGGGCCTTGCCGCCAGCCAATCTCGTTTTTTATCATTGACCGCTCGAAAAAATGATTTGGAATTGACCGGTCAGCAAATCAACCAATCGCGTCTGCAGGTGGCCAATGTCACCAACCAGTTGTTTAACATTGTTGCCACACTTGATCCCGATTCCACCCAGGCGCTGCAACTTCAAAACCGAATTCAATCACTGCAAACACTCGATAAAGCCCTGGAACTGCAATTAAGACGGGTCGATACCCAACAGCAAGCCGTACAAACAGAAATTGATGCGGTCCGAAAAGTGATCGACAAAAACATTGATATTACCTTTAAAGCCTTTGCTTAATTCACTCACCTCAGGAGTTAACACCCATGTCGTATAAAAATGATTCGGAAATCGTGATACTCAATCGCTACGGAAAAGCCAGCAGCTTTGCCAAAGCCGAGTTGTTTGAAACTTACGACCGACTGCGGGATTTAACGGATTCCGGACCCGCCATTGGCGGCAGTGGCTTGGGGAAATTTTCCAGTGTGTTTTTAAACATTGCCCGTATGTTTGGCAGCTCCAATTTTATCCCCACCTTTGGCAGTGAGGCGATTAATATCCCTGGCACCTCGTATTACTCACCCATCAGTGGAGGCACCGGCACCGATCCCGGCGGACAAGCCGCCTTTGGCCTGGCCCCGTTTTCTCAAGTTTCGGGTTATTCTGTGGGGGGGGCGGCTCCCATTGACGGTTCTGGGGGAGCGCTTGCCACACTAGGGGCACTTGGTACAGGGCTTGCAGGACTTGGTTTTAGTGGCATTGGCGATGCCGATTTCCCGACTAATAGTATCGCTGTGGGCGGGCTTAATAACGGTATTATTGCCGGTGGTGCGGTGAGTCCTTTTGTACAAACTCCGGCAGCTGCCACAGCGGGCGGTCTTGCGGTTGGCGCCACAGCCGGTGCTGGTTTTGGACGCAACTGGGTAATGCCCGCAGCTGGAATTGTCAGCGGGATTGGCGGCCTACTCACCACATTAGGACCCTTCTTTGGTCCGTTTGGGCTTGCCGCTGCCGCTGGCGGTAGTGTGCTAAACGGGGTTGCCGGTGCGGTTTTGGCATCGTATCAGCATATTTCTAACCGTATTCTCACCAATGCCGATACCATTTTGGGCAACAAGGTGAAGAACCTAGAAACCACCGTGAAAATGCTGGATGCCCAAAGCGAAGTGGTTAAAAAATTATTGAAAGAGTCTCTCGATGGCGATAAGAAAGCACTCGAAAACATCTAACAAAAAAGATAAAACACCGCTTTTTCAGGATGTCACAACAGCCGTCTCTAGCGTTGAGCCGAAAAAACCGGCCAAAACGATGCTGGAGCAAAACTCAACCCCGGTGGACCCTTTCAACACAACCGACCCGCTGGTGTACTGGAGTTTAATTGGGATGGCCTTTGCCCGCAATAATCCCTGGGAGGCACTCAAAGCCAGTGTTCAGGAATGGATTCAGCGGCCTATGCTGTGGAAGCGTCAAATGGCGCTGGCACAAATGCAACTCGGAAAAGATCAAAAAGTCGCGCGAATGTTTGATCACTTTGTGACTCACGGTGATACGGATCAACAGCCCAAAGACGGCCGCCGTTTCAATTTAACACGATGACAAAGAAGTTCATTCATCGATGCTTGATTACTAACAAAAGACCTCGATGACGGAATCGAGGTCTTTTGTATTTCATAACCGTTTATTTATGTGTGAGTTATTATCTTTGTTCAATTGGGTTTAGTGTTGCAACTCTTGTTCTAACTGTTGCATCGTTATATTGGTAAATCGCTAAACGGGGCAAGTTATGTCCGTTACCTCGATCACCTGTTTCACGGATAGCAGACAGGGTTTGATTTAGAACAACCAGTTGGCGTGGATTCAATTTTTCAATAGCCGCCACATCAAACCCATAAGAGGCAAGCTTCTCACTAGCTGCTGCTTTGCTAGCTGAATCAGGTGCAGTGCGGAAGCTTGTAATTAAAGACATTACTTCTTCCAGACCGTCGGCTGTGTAGAAATTTTTACCACTCGGGTTAAATTTCCTCAGTGCTGCATTATAAATATTGAGTGCAGAGCTGATATCTGCTTGCTGTTCTGCTGAAGAAGTATATTTGGCAGAGGCATTAAACTGATTTGTCAATTCTTGTTGACGTTGGGTTCTCAGTTGAGTGGCATTTTGTTGAGCAGTGGCTGCCTCTTGATTAGAATTTAGATAAGCCTGACGTAGTGCATCTGCTTGAAGTTCATTGCCGGTTAAGGGTTTACTGTCACGTTCCAATTGTGTTCTGACCGCATCTCGAATCACACTTTTATCGGCACTATTTTTAGTCCAAATATTCAATAATGTTGCTGACATAGCCCTTTGCTGAGCAGGAGTTTGACTGTTGAAGCGGTCGACATCAAACCCCATTGATTTTAGCTGTTGTTCTGCTCGTGCTTTATTAGCAACCATATTCGGGTCTGCAAGATCACCGAGTAGATTAATTCGTTCCAGTGTTGCAACACCGTTGTAAAAATTTCTGAGTTGATCTTCGTTATAAGGTTGTCCCCCATTGCCTTTGGTTCTGGTTGCAAAAAACGTATCCAAAGCGCTGTCTGCCAGGGCTTGACGGTCTGCTTGTCCAGAAACGGATTGAGCCGCATTAAAACGGGCTACGCCGATTCTGGCTGTTTGTGCATCAACCAGTAGATTGGGTAACTGAGATTGCATTCTATCGGCGCGAGTTTGGGCTGCGTCGACATCAGCCTGGCTCACCGTCACAGGCGTTACCGCTGGAACTGGCGCTGCTACAGGAGCTGGCTGAACTGGTGCTGGCTGAACTGGCGCTGGCTGAGCTGGCGCTACCTGAACTGGTGCTGGCTGAA
>CAZZIY010000029.1:0-4867 GCA_964654525.1 uncultured Vampirovibrionales bacterium
AAAAAAATTTTTTGCATTCGAAATGAATTGCCCTATTCGTGATAAATTGGGCGTTTACATGGGGCCTAAAAGAGCTGATTTAACGCATGGCTGAGAAAAACCGGCAACAAAAACACCCGAGAGATAAACGGTTCATTTCCTCAGCAGATTCACTCGCCGTTCAGACAGAAACCCTAACTGCGGCATTTTTTGAAAACAACGGGCATAGCATCCTGGCCCGTAATTGGCGTTGTGGTCGTCTGGGAGAGATTGATCTGGTTGTTTGGGAGCCGGCCAGTAAGACTCTGATTTTTGTGGAAGTGAAAGCCCGCAGCAATGAGGAAAAAGGGCCTGCCATTACTGCGGTCACCCCGCAAAAACAAACGCAATTGCTCAGGCTGGCTGAACAGTTTTTGGCCCTTAGCGCACAAACACTCCCGTCGTTTCAAACCCTCCGCTTTGATGTAGTCACCTGGGATTTCCGCGCCCAAACGCAACGCTGGCAGATGCAGCACTGGCCCGATGCCTTCCAAGGCTAAAAACTCGGCACAAAAAACACAGTAAACCCCTTATAATAGGGGAATCGTCAGAATATCAGTTTTGTCGATGGTGTTCTATTTAATGAAGCGAAGCGTGATGCCCAAAGTCACTTTTCTTCCCAGCAATCTCTCGCTTGAGATTGACGAAAATACCACCTTGAGAGAGGCTGCCCACCAGCTTGAGGTTGACGTGCATGACCGTTGCGGGGGCCTGGGCGCGTGTTGTAATTGTGTGGTTACTGTCGTGGACGGTGCCGCTTCAATCTCTCCCAAAACCGTGGTGGAAGAAGCTGTGTTTTATCTCGATCCCAAAGATAGACTCTCCTGCCAGTGCCGTATTACCGGAGATGTCGTGGTGAGTACCCTGTAAAAAATTACGGAGCAGTAATCATCACCAAATCTTCAGGCCGCAATAGCAACACATACACTTCCTTAATCCCCAAAGCATCAACCCCACCAAAGATTTGCCCTGCAAATTCCACACTCACCCCTTTGTGAATCCTGGGATCGAGGGCCGAATTGCCCTCCAGAACGACCAGCGTATCGTAGGTAAACACCTCTGGCAGTACCTGAATCAATACCTCGTAGCGGAAGGACTCGGGGTAGTGACGGACTTTATAAACCCGCCCGGCCCAGTGTACTTTTTTGCCTGAATACCGCTCCCGCCAGGCAGGATGACGAAGTGAATCCCCGATATCAGAGGTGAAATAAGCCTGAATGTCACTTCGAGAAATGTCTGACTGGGGTGGCTGACCGTTTTGCGCGAAGGCTTGCTCCGCCAAACAAAAATAGACACCAACTGCCAATAGGGCGGCCAAAAGCAACACACTCAAGAGTGAAAGAGATGCTACGGGGCTTCTAAACAGGCTTCCAAACTGGCCCACACGCAAGGACTGATCCGTCAATTGGGAACTTTCTGTTTTGGTAAGTAGGGTCATTCTTTGTTAATATGGTGACGCACAACAGACAGGTATCTCATCCTATATATAGCTTAGTTCTATATGATTTACTTCTATCATCACTTGATGCTAGCCGGGAGTCTTCCACCAACCATGTTTAAATCCGCCATGTTGCAAATGACCCAGGCCTTCTTGCTCGTTGTCGACGTGCAAGAACGGTTTATCCCCATTATGTGGCAGGGTGATCGGATGCACAAAAACGTCCAGATCCTGGTCAATGCGTTTAAAGAACTTCACTTACCCATTGTGGTGACTGAACAATACCCAGAAGGCCTCGGCCATACCAGCCCAGAGTTACTAGAAACACTGCCTCCTACCACCCCCATCTATAGCAAACGCTCGTTTGGCGCCTTGGCCGAAGCCAAAATCAAAGTGGCACTGCAGCAAGAAATTCAGCGCAAACAGATTGTGGTCTGCGGCCTGGAAGCACATGTCTGTGTGAATCAGACGGTGCATCAGCTATTAGAAGCCGGTTACCAGGTCCATCTGGTGGAAGATGCTATAGCTTCTCGAAAAGAGAGCAATATTCAGATTGGGATCGCTAAAATGCTTCGTGCCGGAGCGATGCCCACTTCGACTGAAATGGCCTTATTTGAGCTTCTCTCCAGTTCTGCTCATCCTCGTTTCAAGCAGGTTCAGGCGCTGATAAAATAAACTTGTTTACGTTTGTTTACAAACTAACATCGAAATCATAATGATTGTTTTTATGCATATACAAGAATTAAGTTCCAACATCATCCTCACTCTCATCTCCATAAATCACTTCATTTCAACTGTTTCTCACTCACTTTCTACTCTCACTCAACTCACTCAAGCAATATTCTCACTCAAGCAATATGTCACTCTCTAATCTCAAACTTAAAACCATCTCGTTCCAAGACTAGGGCCAGATGGTTTTCTCGCATGGGCAACTTAAAAAGCGAATAGACCATCCCCCCCCTCCCACGAATCGGTTGGTCGTCGGTCGAAATATCACCGAAAACAGACACCCTAAAACAGTACCCTAAAAACAGGTTTTGGCCTGAGGCAACCACTGTAGGGGATTGATCGGGACGCCGTTCACAAAAAGCCCCCAGTGCAAATGAGGCCCTGTGGCAAAACCAGTCGCCCCCACTTCGCCGATGACATCCCCGGCACGCACGTGTTGCCCTGTTTTGACCGTAATTTTAGACAGGTGAATATAGATAGAGCTCAGCCCTTGTCCGTGATCCAGGCCAATCGTACCGCCATGGAGCCTCATTTTCTTGGCAATCTTGACATCCCCCCCAGCAGTGGCTTTAACCGGTCTGCCCATCGGCGATTTAAAGTCCAGACCCTTGTGATAATTTCCCGTATACACCCCGTTGTGATAGCGCAGCACCCCAAAGGGTGAGTTGGCACAATCCGTCGTGGGGGTAAGCAGTGGGACCTGCCAGTACTTTTGAGGTCCCGTGTCTCGTTTCAGCCTCTCCACGGCTTCAAGTTCTCCCGGTTCTGGTTCTAATCCCTTTGTTTGCGAAGACACCTGGATATTTTGACGACGAAAATTTCCTGACTTAATAGTTACAGGGAGATACAGCGCCGTATCTCCACGGGCGTCGAGCACATGCAGTTGAGCGTTTCCTACTGGATCTTCAACCCCAGCAGGAACAAGAGCCTCCCAGTTTTTGGTTTCCTGGTTAAAAAAGACAGGCACTCTTCTGATAGATCGGGATCCAGACGAAATTAACACCAGAGCAATTGGTTTTTTCGACAGATAGCCCTCTGAAATCCGTAAAAACAGGGTATCCCCTTGGGTGAGGACAGGGACTTTTGGGGTGTCGTCATAGTAATCCAGTATCACGGGCTCTGCCCGGACACACAAAGACGCTGAGACCCAAGACATGATTAGAATAAACAAACAAAAACAACGCCCCCACACACACCAGGGGTGCGACTTCTTCATGGGATTTAAGGGCATAAGAGGCACGTCAAGCATAATTGATCTATTATAAGAGACTTCTCATGATAACAATGGATACCCTATACCCCCACAATGTTTCTCGATCAAGCCAAACTTCATGTCCTCTCCGGTGCTGGCGGCAACGGCATGGTCGCCTGGCGGCGTGAAAAATACGTCGCTTTTGGAGGCCCCGCCGGTGGCGACGGGGGTGAAGGCGGCAATGTGGTGATTGAGGCCACTGCCGATCTCAACACCCTGCTCGATTTCAAGTATCAATCGATCTTTAAGGCCGAAGACGGTGAAAAAGGCCGCAGCAAAAACATGCACGGGCGAAAAGGCCGTGATCTCGTTATTAAAGTCCCCTGCGGGACCATTGTTCGAGATTCCGACACCAAGCAAGCCATTGCTGATCTGACAAACCCTGGAGACAGAGTGATTGTCGCCTCAGGGGGTCGCGGGGGCAGAGGGAATGCTCGTTTTGTGAGTTCTAAACGACAAGCCCCTCAATTTTGCGAGCCCGGAGAGCCAGGAATTGAGAGACATTTGGATCTTGAGCTCAAACTGATTGCCGATATCGGGATAATCGGTATGCCCAATGCCGGAAAATCGACGTTTATCAGTGTGATCAGCGCAGCAAAGCCCAAAATTGCAGACTATCCTTTTACAACACTCACCCCCAATTTGGGTGTACTCAAAAAACCCAACGGGGACGGCATTGTTCTTGCTGATATTCCCGGATTGATTGAAGGAGCAAGCGCGGGCCTCGGGCTAGGGCATGACTTTTTACGCCACGTGGAGCGAACCCGCCTACTGCTGCACCTGGTAGATATTGCATCAGTCAGCGAATTTAGCACAGATTCTAGCGAGGAGCGCAATCCGGTTCAGGACTGGAAAATGATTAATCACGAACTGATGCAGTATAAGGACATCCTGGCCAATAAGCCACAATTACTGGTACTAACCAAAATTGATGCACTGACCCCTGAAGAGCTGACTCATTGGGTTGAAGCGTTTCAGGCAGAATGCATGGAAACAGGTCGGCAGACCGTAATTTATCCTATTTCTGCCGTCAGCCGGTTGGGAATTACGGAATTAACTGCGGCCATTCTAGAATTTATAGAAGCGCATCCGGAAGTAGCCCCCACAGTCGAAGTTGTAAAAGACACCAAGGCCTTTGATCACGACGATAGTGCCTTTGAGATTCGCCGCAAGGGGAAACTTTTTTACGTCACCGGCGGCAAAGTGGAACGGTTATTTTCTGTCACCGATATGCGCAACCGTGCCGCAGTGTTTCGCCTGATGAATATCTTACGCGCTATGGGGGTGTTTGGTGCCCTGGCCAAAGCAGGCGCTCAAGAAGGACATACTGTATGCATTGCAGGCCACGATTTTGATTACGTCCCAGACGATCGTGCTGATGAACGAGAAGACTACAACCCAGAATTTGATTACGACTCAGAAGATTTTGA
>CAZZIY010000029.1:4967-13688 GCA_964654525.1 uncultured Vampirovibrionales bacterium
AGAGCGCTCAAGAGGGCCCAGGCCCCGACACTTCTGGCCTGATATATCACGACAAATCCTAAGGCTCTGGATTATTGAGCATCGTCTCTCGGTTGACGTGAGTTCTCCCTCGCTCATCGGCCTCAAAAATCAACCGGACGAGTCGGTAGGCGGCATTTAAAGTAATCACAGAGACGCCCTTATTGGGAAAGATTGATAATTTCGGTTGCGAATCAACACGGGAGCCGCTCTGGCTCGTCTCTATTGGTTGATCTTGAGATTGATTTTGGGTTGGATTTTGTTTGGATTTGGGAACCTCCAGCCATTCAATTTTCCAAACAGGAGCAGGCAACCCATCTTCGGCCAACTGGCGGGTACATTCTGTTTGCAGTTCCGGCCAAATTTTTTCGGCCACAGGGGGTGCCTGCACTTTAAAGACACACTGAGTCCCTTCTTGCAGTCCGACACGAATAATCCATGAGCCCAGAGTTACTGTTTCCAGATACATCACCACGACCACGTCATCCCCGTCCTCTCCTGAGCCTTGATCGTCAGTACCACCCCATTCAAGATGCAAGTCCAGTCGCTGTTCTGCGGCCAGGGGATACCAGGGAATGTACATCAGCATCACTGTCTTTAAAGTATCAACAGCGGGCATTTGAGCCGCTTTTCCTAGACGCGCCATCACACGGAGCAGATCACTAACTGATTGACTTTCTCCTGAATAGCCCATTTGATTGGATGTCAGCATCTTCGTCAACTTCTGCATTGCGTCTTGAGCATTTTTGCCAATCAGGCTTTGCATGGCATCTCCTGTGATTGAAGCCTGTGGATTTTCCGCCAGCAGTGTCTTGAGTGCGATCAGACTTTTATCACTGGTGCCAGAAGCCAATTGAGAGAGCAGTGTCTGGATATCTTCTGGCAACGCCATCATCTGTTTAATCAGCTGCGACATCTGTTGGGCTGAAATGTCACGTCGCATCCCCACCAGTTGATCCAAAAAAAGCAAACCGGCCAACTGAGATTGCGCCGGTGAAAATCCAGGGTTAACTGAATTGCCATTACCTTGCGCCGCAAGAGTGTCGCCCAGACCGCCAGCACTGGCCACTTGCTGAAACAGTTGACCAATCAGGTTACCGTAATATCCGGGACCAATTTGCCCCATGGGGGCTCTCCTTTATTGATACCCCTGTATTTTCGACGGGTTTAACGCAATCTTAAAGCACTCTTCAAGTAGTTTTGAGAATAACTCTGGGAGTCATTCCACAGATTCAAGCCGTCAAACTCTTTAGCCTGCTAAAATAAGCATAAGCGGTTTTCGTTAAAAGGCCATCGGATTTTATATGAACTTTAGATTGAAAGTACCCTCGTTTTCTGCGTGTTTTCAATGGCTTCTTTTGGGCTTATTTATCAGCCTGCCACTTCTGTCTGGCTGTAATTCCAGTGGGGTAACATCTGCCGATAAAACCCCGCCCGCACTCAACCAAATTAAACAGCGAGGCAAACTCATTGCCGGGGTTAAATTCGACAGTAAGCCCTTTGGTTATCTGGATAATGACGGACAAGTCAAGGGATTTGACGTGGATCTCATTCGTGAAATTAACCGCCGGGTGTTTGGTCCTTCTGCCGTAGTATCCTTTCAGCAAGTACTGTCCTCAACACGGATTATTGCTGTCAACAGCGGCACGGTTGATATTGTCGCTGCCACCATGACGATTACGCCAGAGCGAGCCGAGGTGATTCATTTTAGCGATGAGTATTTCCGGGCCACACAAAAGGTGATGGTTCCCAGTGAAAGTGGCGCCAAAAAATTGACTGATTTGGCCACTCAGCGAATTTTATACGTTTTGGGCAGCACCAGCGAGAAAAACATCCGTCGGATTCTGCCACAAGCTAAATATATTGGCTTTAAAACAGCAGTGGATGCTTTTTCAGCACTCAAGGCAGGCAGAGGCGATGCACTCACCACTGACGATACAATTTTGGCTGGCTTTTTAGCGGACAGTTGCGGTTACCGACTGCTGCCTGAGAAACTGTCCTCTGAGCCTTACGGTCTTGGTTTCAGGAAAGATGAAAGCAGCACTGCATCACAAAGTTTTATCAATGCCGTAAATAAGGCGATTGCAGAGATAAAAGCGGACGGCACTCTAAAAATAATAGAAAAACGCTGGATGTCGCTGGATCAACAGAGCCATTGCCGTTAGCCATGCACTTAGCAATGCCTCCCTTTTTCAGTCACCTTATCCAGTTTGTCCAGCAGCCAGAGGTCTCCTACGCCATTCTCTCTGGGCTTAGTATTACGGTCAAAATTTCAACACTCAGCACGTTACTGGCTGCTTTTGTGGGGGTTTTCACGGTATTTATCAGGTCCCAACTGGGACATATCTCTCTATACAACTGGCTTTCTCGCGCCTATGTGTCATTATTTCGCAACACCCCCTTGCTCTTACACTTATACCTGTTTTATCGTGGCTTCCAGAGCCTGGGGATTAATTTAACCGAAGAAACTTGCGGAGTCCTGGCACTGGGATTATACACTGGGGCCTATGTCTCTGAGATTCTGCGTTCTGGATTTCTGGCGATTCCTCGTACGCAGTGGGATTCTGGTCAAGCATTGGGGATGTCTGCTGTCCAAGTCTTTTTCTGGGTGACGCTGCCTCAAGCAATCCGGTACAGCCTGCCTGCTCTGGGTAATCAAAGTATCAACCTGATGAAAAACTCTTCTCTGGTAGCGTTTATCACTGTAGAAGATTTATTTTTTACTGTTTACCGCGGGGCTGTCAATGATTTTCGCCCCGTAGAGTACTTTGTTGTTGGCGCTGGTCTCTATATTACTCTGTCATTACTGATTGGGGCTATCGTCCACGGACTCGATTACTGCTTAGAGAGACGGTGGATTCGATTCTCTCAACTGGCAGGAGGCGTATAACCCAATATGTTAGCTGTTTTTGTGTTTCATTGGCCTACTCACTGGCAAGATGCTTGGAGCCCGCTACTCTTACAGGGCTTTGGTACAACCTTAGTAATGTCCGTATTAATTCTGCTCCTCAGTATCCCAATGGGCACTGTACTAGGGCTGCTTCGATCCGAAAAAATTCCAGTTATTTCTTGGTTAGCAGCGGCGTATATTGAACTTTTACGCAGTATTCCGTTGATTCTGTTTCTGGTGTTCATCCATTACGGTGTGATGCCCCAATTAACCCCCGAGCCTAACTTTTTTATTTCCGCATTGCTGGCCTTTGCCCTGTTTGAGACCGCCTATTTTGCCGAAATTGTTCGCGGGGGACTCCGCGGCATTCGCGAGACAGAAATGGATGCAGCGGTGAGTTTGGGGCTCACATACACGCAACGTCTCTTGTTGATTCGCCTCCCATTGGCGCTCAGCCGCAGTGTTCCTGCGTTGTTGGGTCAAGTTATCTCGCTGATCAAAGACACGTCACTCGCTTCTATCGTCGGCGTGATTGAACTCACCCGAGCAGGAGAAATTATGTACGAGCGGACGTATCACGATTTTGAATTACTCGTGGTGATTGGCGTGATTTACTATAGCCTTTGCGCCTGTCTGTCCAAATTAGCAGCGTCATTGGAAAGCCGAGAACACCAGATCGAAAGTAAAGACCAGAAGTTAAAACCAATTTTTAATACCCAGTCTTAATTACACTTGTTTTAAAGGCTGATTTAACGTCGTCACTGTGTCTCTATACACAGCCATCTGATTCAACCGCTCTGCCTCTGACCAGTGTAATTCTTTGGCCATCAACTGTGAAACACTCTCCAGTGCCGAAAGACCAACCCCTTCCCTCAAGGCCAAGCCACTGCGCCGCATCAAGACATCAGCGATAGTTTGAGCCATCTCAGTACGAACAGCATAGATTACCTCAGCCTGAATCATCACAGAATCAGGACTGACCGGCGTTTTTAATGCCGGATCTTCAAGTGTCAGCGTCATCACTGAGCCCGCGCGTAGCCCGTAGGTATTGAGCAAGTGCGTGGCCTGAGCTTCAGTCAGTCCCGAGACTTCTGGAGAGAGGGTCTGTTGATAGAGCAGTTTGGCGTAATCTGCATAAGTCGATTCTGTTGAGGTATATTGCTTAACATCACCGCCAGGCAAGGGTGACCACCGGGTATTGAGATGCTCATTCTTAGCATTTCGGTATTTTAGAGCCCGACACACTGTATTGACTACTTCTTCTGCCAAACTTCGGTACGTCGTGAGTTTTCCGCCAATTACCGAGAAAAAAGGCACCCGTGTCTCTCTGGCTGTTTGGTGATTGGCCGTAATGTGACGGCGTGTGATAGCCCCCGCATTTTTTGCCTGCGATTTATTTTTGGGAGTATAAGGCAGGGGACGCACGCCTGCATACGAAAACAAAATATCTGACTGGGTGAGCTTGTGAGACAGGAATTGATTGGCTGCATCGAGCAAATAAGCCACATCCTCTGGCGTAGCAACGACTTTATCTAAATCTCCGTCGTAATGTGTGTCTGTTGTGCCTATCAAGAGATACTCTTGCTGCCAAGGAATCATAAAAAACGGGCGGCCGTCTTTGGCTTCGACGTATAAAGCACCAGAGTCAATTGCAGGCAAGCCCCCAGCCGCTGATCTTGGCACAACAATATGGATTCCCTTGGTTCCCCCGATTTTTCGATCCGTGGTGACATTAGAATGTCCTAAAACCTGATCGACCCAAGGACCTGAAGCATTGACAACCGATTTACCTCGGGCAACCAAGGTTTCCCCCGTAAGGACGTCTTTAAAGGTGACAGAAGCAGCACTCTGGTTGGTTTCTGTAATTTGGTTTTTAAGATGAACCGATTCTACAGTGGCATGATTGAGCACCACGGCCCCGTGATTCTTAGCGTCTATCGCATTTTCTACGCTGACCCGCTCCGGCAGCGAGACTTGTGCATCGTAATACAACACACCGCCCTTGAGACCTTTAGATTCTACGTAGGGAAACCGACGAAGAAACTGATTTTTACTAAGTTTTTGATGACCTGGCACTGAACGGTCCCAAGACAGGGCATCATACAACCACATGCCAACCCGGATCATCCACAAGGGACGTTTACTGTCTTGATACACAGGAATACCCAAGGGAAGTGGCTTTACGAGATGCGGGGCATTTTGCAGTAGGCGTTCTCTCTCACGCAAAGATTCTCGAACCAGCGAAATCTCCCCGTGCTCCAGGTAACGAAGCCCTCCATGTATCAACCGACTGGAATAGGCGGTGGTTCCGGCACCAAAATCATTTTTTTCCAGCAAAAGAACAGAAAGCCCTCGGCGTGAAGCATCACGGGCTATTCCGGTCCCGTTAATCCCACCCCCAATGACAATGAGATCGAAAGGTTTTTCCACCAGTTGTGCGGCGGATTTATTATACGCAGGACGAATCATCAGGAAATAGGCTAGCACAATTAAGACCTGACACCCAGGGAAAACCCGCTTTATTGACCGCTTTATTTACGAGATCTTTACGGTAAAATAGAGAATATTTTTCGCTTTTTATCAACTTGAGAGAGGGATAGCCCCATGACCCACGGCAGTAGCACCATCACCAAAGCCACTTTAGCCCATCAACTGGCAGAATATGCCCATTCCCTTCGCTATGAAGATATTCCGGCGCCGGTGGTGCAAGAAGTAAAACGCCGCATTATTGACTCCTTGGGTTGTGCCATGGGCGCTATCGATAGTGAGCCTGCCACCATTGCCCGGCGTGTAAGCAAGTGGGTTGATTCCAATCAGGGCGGAGCCACTGTGATTGGAACCAAACACCAAACATCACCAGATTTAGCCGCCTTTGCCAATGGGATTTTGTTTCGATATCTCGATTTTAATGACACGTATCTCTCCAAAGAACCTGCTCACCCCAGCGACAACATTGCCGCAGTTTTAGCGGCTGCGGAAAGTGTGAAAGCCAGCGGAAAAGACGTAATTACAGCCATTGTACTGGCCTACGAAATCCAATGCCGGCTCTGTGATGCGGCCAGCATCCGCTCACGCGGGTGGGATCACGTCACATACGGCTCTTTTTCTACGGCACTGGCCTGCGGTAAGATTTTTGGGCTGTCTGTGGATCAACTGGTGCACGCTCAAGGCCTGGCTGCCACCCCCAATAATGCGATGAGACAGACCCGTGTGGGAGAGCTTTCTCACTGGAAAGGCTGTGCCTTTGCCAATGCGTCACGAAACGGTTTGTTTGCCGCACTACTGGCGCGAGAAGGCATGACGGGTCCTTCCGAGATTTTTGAAGGCGAGATGGGCTTTTACAAGCAAATTTCGGGTGAATTTCAGCTCGCGCCTCTGGGCGGAAAGAACGGACAACCCTTTATGTTTCTCAACACTTATGTGAAGCATTTTCCAGCCGAATATCATTCTCAAAGCGCGATTGAAGCAGCCCTGGAACTGCGTCCACAAATAAAGAGCCCTGATAGCATTCAGTCTATTCACATTGATAGTTTTGATGCCGCCGTTGATATTATTGCGGGTTTCGCTGAACACTGGCGCCCCAAGAGCCGGGAAACGGCCGATCACAGCATGCCCTATGTGGTTTCTGCTGCATTGGTTGACGGGGATATTACGCTGGAATCATTTACGGATCAAAGAATTAGCGATCCCAAGCTGCTGGAAGTGGTCCAGAAAGTGACTGTTTCTCGTCATCCTGAGATGAATGCAGGTTACCCTGATGGGATTCCCAACCGGCTGACAATCACGCTGACTGATGGGACTGTGTTGAGCAAGACCATCTCTTACCCTCTGGGGCACTGCAAAAATCCAATGAATGATGCACAAATCGAAGCGAAGTTTAGACCGCTGGCGTCTCGCGTCTTTGATGAGCGCAAAATTCAGCAACAGCTGGACGTTCTGTGGAAATTTGAAGAAACAACCAGCCTCAGCAGTGTATTGGCCCTCTTCGACCGTGGAAACGGGCGGGCTCATGGGCAATAGCGAAGCACATCAAAATAGTAAAGCGCTTCAAAATCCAGAAGCCCTGCTTGGGAAAACAATCGACAAAGCGGCTCGCTTACGAGAACGCCTTAAACAGAAAAAAACCATTGCCGCACCGGGGGCCTTTAATGCCATTACTGCCAAAATTATTGAATCCCTTGGCTACGAACTGGTCTATGTTTCCGGGGCTGGCTTGAATAACGGCGTAGCGGGCTACCCAGATATTGGGATGCTCAGCCTCAGTGAGATGGTTCAATTTTCTGGGTATATCGCCAGTGCCGTAAATATCCCCACCATTGCTGATGCAGACACTGGTTTTGGTGAAGCGATCCAGGTGTTTCGTACCGTAAAAGCTTACGAAGGTGCGGGCATTTCAGGTATTCATCTCGAAGACCAAGTTTTTCCCAAGCGCTGTGGTCATCTTGGTGGGAAACAAGTGATTCCCACAGAAGTTATGTGCGAAAAAATACGGGCCGCTGTCGCCGCTCGAAGCAATCCGGCTTTTCTATTGATTGCCAGAGTGGACTCTCGGGCAATTTACGGACTCGAAGATGCCATATCTCGATCTTTGGCTTACATCGAAGCAGGGGCAGATATGATTTTTACCGAAGCGATGGAGACAGAAAATGACTTTGTTCGTATTTCTCAGGCCATTAAAACCCGCTATCCCACTGCGGGACTGCTTGCCAACATGACAGAATTTGGGAAATCCCCCTTATTGCCGATACAAACGCTTGAATCTTGGGGGTACGATATTGTCATTTACCCAATGACCGCTTTTCGCTTAATGATGAAGACTGTGGCTGACGGTCTCAGCACGGTTTTGGCAGCAGGAACCCAAGAGCCGCTTCTGGCTCAAATGACTCATCGACAAGATCTCTACCGTCTGATTCACTATGATGATTACGAGGCCTTGGATAAACAGCTGTCTCGAAGCCCTTCTCTGGAAAAAAGCTGACATTTACCCAGGGTTGTCGTACAATACGGGCAAATTCTTTCAGGATTTTTTCGGTCAGGATTTTTTCGGGTACTATCGCACTGATCAAATAAGGGGCAGTATTATGACGACGTCTCAGGCTTCAAAAGAATCTTATAGTCCAGGTTTAGAAGGGATTGTGGCTGGAGTTACCCAGTTATCATTTGTCAATCCTGCCTTAAATAGCCTGATGTACCGCGGTTATGATATCCGTGATCTCGCTGAGCATGCGTGCTACGAAGAAGTGGCATTCTTGCTTATCCACGGCCACCTGCCCAATCAAAAAGAGCTGGACACGTTTAACACAGATCTTAGAACTGCCCGAAAACTGAGCCCCGAGTTTATCAACACACTGAAAAGCTTCCCAAAAAGTGCCAATATGATGGACTCGCTGCGCGCAGCAATTGCCCTCTTGGCCCTTAGCGATCCAGATGTTAAAGACGACTCCCACGAAGCCAATGTCCGCAAAGCAACCCGGCTGACAGGCCAATTTGCTTCAATCGTGGCAGCTAACTACCGAATTAGTCAAGGCAAGGAGCCTGTCACAGCTGATGCCACGTTGGGCCACGCGGAAAACTTCCTCTATATGTTGTTTGGCGAAAAACCAGACGCGTATTTGGCCCGTATCTTTGATATGACCCTGATTGCATATACCGATCACGGCTTTAATGCCTCCACCTTTGCAGCCCGTGTCACCACCTCCACCTTATCAGACCTGCATTCCGGCATTGTCTCCGCCATTGGTACGCTCAAAGGTTCTCTTCACGGGGGCGCTAACGAAGAAGCGATGAAAATGCTTTTAGAAATTGGCTCTCCT
>CAZZIY010000030.1:0-2945 GCA_964654525.1 uncultured Vampirovibrionales bacterium
CGGCTCAAATTTAGACGACCCAGTCTACTCTGGGCGTTTTGGGTTGTGGCTCTGTTTGTTTTAATGAGTCTTGCAGGACTTGATCGTGCTCAGTTATACGCCCAGCAAGTCTCGCTAACCCCCACTGAGGCCATTCCGGCCCGTTTTGTCCTGAAAGATCTAAGAGTCTCCCGCGGCTTAAGCCCCTCTGTGGTGCTGAAGTTTTCCAGTGATACTTCAGGACTCACCCCCACTGGACTGACTCCCACAATGACCAACCTGAAGCTGATCTATCCCTTTCGCTTAATTGTGGATATTGCCAACACTGGCTTGGGGAATTTGAAGCAAACGCATTGGGATGTGAACCGTGGCGGGATCTCTACGGTAGATATCACCGAGAATAAAGGGGTTTACTACCAGTCTTTACGGATGGTGGTAACCGTAGAAGACTTTGATACCCTCAGACGTCTGGTTCCAGAGGTGACGAGTCAGCGATTATTGGTGTCTTTAGACAGCCAAAGTGGATCAGAGGTGTTGAATAAAACTGTTAGCAAGACAGGTGCTGCCCTCAAGCAGCTTCTTCACACAGATACTGCGAGTAACTCACCCGCTCCACCCCTGCCCCCAGAGCGCTTAATGCCTGAAAAATTGGCTCCTTCATCCATGGCACCGCTTGCTGTCAATACGAACAACAGTTTGGTTGTGATCTCTGAGGTCAGCGTCAAAGACGGACAGCTGTACATCACCGCACGGGGTCCTAAAGAGACCGTTCTGAAAGTGAAAAACCGGTTTATTCTCAGTGACCCTAAGCGCCTGGTAATCGATTTGGACCATACAGTGCTCCCAAGCACGATTAAGGCCAATGCAGCAGCACCCTTTCGCTCCGTCAGGTTGGCACAGTTTGACCCGGAAACCGTCAGACTGGTGATTGAGACTGAAACCCCTGATCGGATACAACTCTATTACCCGTCCGAGAACAGACAACCCCTTTACGGGCAAACGCTTTGTATAAGCGGACTGTCTGATTCCAGCGTGGCAACACTGCCTGTGGGGACACAGCTGGGAGTGCTTGATAATGTCTACCTCGATCATGAAAAAGGGGCCACGGTCTTGCGGTTGGAGACATCGAGTCCCTTAGTCCACCGAATTCAAAAGCAAGGAAACCGGGTGGTAATTGATATGCTCAATATTGCTGCCCGTCCGGGGGGTCTAAATTATGACAAACAAGAGTTTGACCAATTGGCTGGCGTTCGAGTCGACGGGCTAAATGCGACACAGCCCAACAGTCGTTTTGTGTTGGAGTTGAAGCCTGGTGATGAGAGTGAGATGACTTCGCAGCTTTCTGCCAACGGAAAATTGCTTTCTGTGATACTCACTCCTGTGATTCGAAGTATCACAGGAGGCAACGGACTCATCAGCAAAGCCCCCTTTCCTGCCAGAGTGGTGATTGATGCTGGCCATGGCGGTAAAGACAAAGGCGCCAATCGAGAAGGGTTGTTGGAAAAGGATCTCAACTTAACGGTCGCTCTCAAACTAAAAAGGGCATTGGAAGCCCGTGGGGTCCGGGTTACTATGACACGCTCTGTGGATATGTTTTTGGAATTGAGCGAAATCACGGCGATTACCAATCGGGAACAGCCTGATTTGTTTGTGAGTGTGCATACCAATGCCAGTACCAACCCCGGGATATACGGCTTAGAGACCTACTATTACACCCCTCAGAGCCGACTCCTGGCACAAAAAGTCCACAATAAACTGGTTAATCTGGTGGGAGCCCCAGACCGTGGGGTGAGAACCGCTGTGTTTTATGTGATTCACCATACCCAGGTGCCCGCGATTTTGTGTGAGATGGGCTACATTTCCAATACAGCCGAACGGGCGGCTTTGCAGAGCGACGTCCGGCAAGAAAAAACAGCCAATGCCATTGCCGAAGGTGTTGTAGAATATCTAAAATCACGGGTTGCGGCCAGCGCTCGCTGAAGGATCGTTCATTGGCTTTTCAGGGTATCGCTTAAAAATGGTGTTATCTTTCCATAAAAATCTCGGGCACAACCTCGGGTGTTTTGACTCTGGGGTGGGCGGACTGAGTGTGATTTCTGCCTTATTAACGGCCCTAGAGGATTTTTCGGACAAATCTGCCGCAGTTGGCCCGTTAAAGATAGTCTATATTGGCGACACAGCCTACGTTCCCTACGGGGAAAAACCTGTTTCAGTCATCACGGAACGGGTGGCACTGATTATGGATTGCTTACAGTATCATCACCAGGTTGATTCGGTCTTGGTTGCTTGTAACACGTCTGCTTCCACCGTGGTGATCCCTGAACGCTTAGCGGTGTTTTCTGCTACAGAAAAGCCTTTTGGCTCCATCCTGACGGGGCCTATTTTGGATACCATTCGACCGATTGCCGCTTCTGCTGATTTGGCTCAATTCCAACGACTGGCAGTGATGGCCACCCCGCTTACGGTGGGCTCAGGCCAATTTGCTGAGCAAATCCACCGCCATCACCCCGAGAGCCAGGTGCTTGAGATTGCCTGCCCTGGGTTGGCTGCTGCGATAGAGACAGACACCCCGGCAGGTTGGGCCAGTATGGATGATGCTCTGCATCAGTGGGCAGCCCAGATTCAAGCCTTTCGGGCTGATGCGTTGATTTTGGGGTGTACCCATTATCCCTTTGCGGTCAACCGTCTGAAAACACTGCTGTCCGCTAAAATTCAGTTCTTGGATCCGGCAACTTATATGGTAGAGGCCTTGCTTACTGCCATAGGGGCTAATAATACATCATTGGACAGAAGCCCAGACACGAAAACGGATGTGTCCGTTCAGATTTTTGTCACCGGGGATCCCGCCCTGTTTCAGCAGACGGTTAGCGCGCTGGTTGTTCATCCTCTGCTCAAGCAGGCGATTTCCAGTACTCAGAGTCTTGGTCTGATGCCAGTTTGAGTTTTGCTGTTTCAGCGCGATATTT
>CAZZIY010000030.1:3045-8965 GCA_964654525.1 uncultured Vampirovibrionales bacterium
ACTCAGAGTCTTGGTCTGATGCCAGTTTGAGTTTTGCTGTTTCAGCGCGATATTTAAGCAAAAGCATGATTAGGTGCTTACAGCAAAAGTATGATTAGGTGCTTACAGCAAAAGTATGATTAGGTGCTTACAGCACCATGCCCAACCCCGCTTCTTCTCCCAAAGAGCTGGTGTCTGACCGCAGAGTCTGTACCTGAGACAATAATTTGCTGACATGTGCCTGATCTTGCAGCTGATGACGAATCGCCCGGTGAGAAAGGCTTAAATCTGCTTCTCGCTGTTGTAATCGGTCTACCAATCGGTTTAAGACAGCCTCAGATAAGTCTGAGCTGAGCCTGCAGCCAGTGGCAATCATCATGGTCAACTCAGGGGTATCCCCAATGCTCTGCCGGTAATCCTCGACCAAGTGATGAAAATGGGTAATTAAGCTCAGTAAGCCATTGGCTCGGACGGGATTAAGCTGCTTCAAGGCTTTGCGGTCTAACTGGGAGTCCATCAACTGAATGGTCTCCTGCAAGGTAGTCGGCCAAGAGCCTGGGCCAAAAGACGGCATGGGCGAAGACATATAAGACATATGCGGTCGACAAATCCCCCAAATAAAACGTGCCAAATAAAATACGTATAATACCTATCGGAGCAAAACGAGGCAGGCTAAAACCCCGTCCTCTGACTGGAGGAGATGCACAAAAAAGGCTTTGCTTTAAGGCTTACTGGCTGTAGGTTTTACGTCAAAAAAGGCGTTACCCGGCATGTATTTGACGATCCAATCGACAATGCTGCCCTCCACCTTGGGATCGTTGTGGAGCATATCCGTTCCGTGGCCAATGTTTTTGTACAGATGAATGGCTTTCTCCCCAGAAGTCAATCGGTAGAGCACCTGGGTGGAATTATACGCGTACGTATCACTCTGGCTGACCAAGAACAAAATAGGATGGTTGTACGTCACCAGCTGGCTGCCCGGTCTGATGCCTTTATAATCCTCTCCGGGGGACAGCGCAACCACGGTTTTAACAGAGCTGAGATTTTGAAGTCCTGCGACCAGTGCTGTGTTAGCACCGATACTGGCGCCAACAATACTGACTTGCTTGGCATTGACTTGAGGGTAATCTTCGGTGTGGGCGAAAAAATCAATGACTTGGGTGATATCTCGGGGGTATTTTTTCCAATCACTTTCTTCAAACTCACGCCAGCTCAGTCCAGAGTCAGAACCTTCTTTGTAAGCGCTTTTCCCGTGCCCACGAAGGTCCATCGCAAAAACCGCATAGCCTTTGGCCACTAACTTCGCGGGGAGTTTTCCCCAATCTCGGTACGATCCATCCAGGGCGTGGAGCAAAATGACCAAGGGGTATTTCTGTGAGGCAATCTGGGTTTCTTGGCTTTGAGAGGCGCTGGAGTCACTTTCTGCATCAGTCTCCAGCATTTGAGAAGGGTCGTAGAGTTTGCCGTACAAAATATTGCGGTCAGAGGCAGGAATGCTAATCTCCTCGGAGGCGATTCCGCCGGCTTCTGCACTGCCACCAGAGTCACTGCCAGAATCTCCACCCGTATCTCCACCTGTATCTCCGTTGCTGGAATCTGTAGGCGCTCCTGTAGCAGACGGGTCACCAGTCTTGGGAGCTTCTTTCTTTTGGCACCCAGTTGAGGTAATCGACATTGAGAGCACCGCGATCACACAGAGCAGGCAGAGGATCACATTTTGAAGTCTAACTTTTCGCATTCTGTTTTTGTCTTCCATGTTTTTTTCAATGTCTTTCAATTCATTTAAGCGGTAAAATCAGTGCAAATGTACTACCCAAGGCTGTATCGCTGGAGAGTAAGTCTACAGATCCCCCATGAGCCTGCAAAATTTTTCGGCTGTGAGCCAGTCCCAGTCCACTGCCGTTTTTCTTGGTCGAAAAATACGGGGTAAATAGCTTGGGGGCAACAAAGGGATCCACCCCACTACCCTGATCCTTCACTTTGACATAGAGTTTGTCGTCTCGGTTTCGACTGGCGATAGTAACAGTCACATGCTTACCTTCAGGCGTCGCCTCTAAGGCATTTTTCAGCAGGTTAATCATGGCTTGCTTTAAGCGTTCTGCATCGACTGAGACGATAAGCGTATTGTTTTCAAGTCGATCTGGACTAATCTCAGGCGTTCCCCAGGTCAGGGTTTTGCCTTCAGCCTCAAAAACCGGTTGATACGACTTCACCCAGTCGTGAATCAATGTCAGGATATTCTCTGGGGCTACTTGTAGTTGTAAAGGTTTTGCATAGCTGGAAAGGTCACTTAAAATCCCTTCCAAACTTTGTACCGAGCTGCGAATGAGCTGAATATTTGACTGAATGGAAGAAGCTGTGTCCGGTGAGTTCTGCGTCTCTGGAGAGAGCGCTGCTGTGATCTGGGTTTCCACAATTTTGGTGTACAGCTCAATCAAGCCCAAGGGATTGCGGATTTCATGAGCAATCACGGAGCAGAGTTGGCCAATGGCCGCCAGACGCTCTTGATCCACGGCCCGTTGGTTCAGTTCATGAACTGTTTCAAGGGCATCTGCAAGGGCAATATTCTGTGTTTCTAAGCCTTGGACCAGTGAGCTTATCAGGATGCCCAGCTTCTCATCAAACCGTCGGTCCAGATGTGTGTAAATATCGGCCCAGCCACTGGGAGAGAGATGTAATTGAGTGTGGACACTTTCGCCCAGTTCTCGGCACACTTGTGGGTGGAAATTCCAACCTCCCTGAAGTCGCCTGCCCATACTGCTATGAGGAAACTCGTGCCGCCGCTCGGAGCGCCAAATCACGCTGGCGCAGAGTCGATCAGTCAAAATAATCAAATAACCCCAGTCAGCAAAGACAGGGGGGCCTTCTATGCTCCGGGTGTCTATCCATTGTAAGGTTTGGTGCAAGGTTTCCGGAACAGTATCTGGTCCTGGCAGGGCCTGCTTGAGCGTATCCTGAAAATCTGGGTGGGGGCCTGGATCGCTGAGGATCAACCCCTTCATCCCGTGTTCTACCACCAATTTCAGCAGGCAGCGGTACAGGGTTAAAAACGTAAAACGAGAATAAATCCCCGTCGTACCCCCGCCTTGAGCTTGAACCAAGGCTTGGAAAGCTTCCAGAGAAATAATGGCTTCGGGAGAAGATGCAGAAGAGGGCAAGAAACAATCCTTATAAATAGAGACAGGGGGAAGATATTCCCTCTGTCTCATTATAATGCAGGGTGTGTTAACCGGCGCGTGTTTTGCGATTTCATCTTTTTTGATTTAATGTGACGCGCCGTCTCTCTCTCTTACGACTAGCCAACAGCTTGAAGATTGCTGCTGGGTTCCACCAGACCGTACTTTAGGGCGTATAACACCGCTTGGGTGCGGTCGTTTACCTGAAGCTTTTGGAAAATATTGTTTACGTGGGTTTTCACAGTGGTTTCGCTAATCACCAACTTGTCGGCAACACCTTTGTAGGTGACGCCTTCAGTCAAGAGCTGAAGAACCTCTTTTTCACGGTTGGTTAAGTAGGTGAGTAAGGCCGTTTTGGTAGGGTCTGCCTGCCCGGGGCCTTGGGTGATCACCCCTTTGACATGGAACTCTTCAAAAAATTTGGTGGCCAGTGCGGGGGGTAAAAACACTTTTCCGGCAATCACTTCCTCAATGGCGCTCAGCAGTTGAGAGGTCACCATCGTTTTCAGGATATAGCCACGGGCACCCGCTTTCATTGCCCGGAAAATTAAATCGGGGTCGTCGTAACCCGTTAAGGCCAATATTTTGACGGTACTGTTTTTAGATGCGATTCGCTCAATCACTGAGATGCCGTCCATCTCAGGCATGTTCATATCCATCAGCACGATGTCGACATCCAGGGATGCCAGCCGCTGAATGGCCTCTTCTCCGTTGGTGGCCATCCCAATCACGGAGTAGCCAGACTGTAGTTCCAGCAGTTGTTTAATGCCGGCACTGTGGTTTGCATTGTCATCCACCACGAAAATTCGGATATCGGAAAAACCTACATTTCTCATCTTGGCGAAACGCCTCCTAAAAACTCCACTAAAAAACCACCACCAAAAAGAGCATCACCATAACAGCACTGTCAGGCGGTGTTCAAGATCCACATACTGGTTATTTTTGCTGGTTATTCTTGTTTATTATTTACTTTTGTCACTTATCTTGAGTGCGCTGCGTGTGTGCCTTGTCCCTGCTGCGCCATCCACGTCTTGCATATCCTCATAGTAGCGGATCAAAACACCGGGCCTCATCATCTGAAAGTTGGATATTCTGGCCTTGAGCATAGACCACTGGGTTAATACCCGATCAGTCGACCCCCGTAAAAACGGCCCCATTTCTGAGATGAGATACGCTCCCCAAAGCAAGACTCAGTCTGGTTGAAACCCTTTTTTTGAAACCCTTTTTTCGCTTCCGTAAACGGTCCTTCCTTTAGAGGAGGAGCACGGGCGATAAACTCAATCGCTCAGTGGACATCTCCGGCGGCAGAGGGCTTATACTGATATCAATAACGATGGAGAATCAGGCGCGTGAGTACGGCCCATAATCAGACGCGAAATATCACCATTGCACACACCGTGGAGACGGCCAACACGTATTTCTCTCGGCTGTTTGGTTTGATGGGACGAGCCGGTTTACCCCAGGGCCATGGGATGTGGATCACCCCGTGCGCCGATATCCACTCATTTTTTATGCGCTTTCCCTTTGATGCCCTCTTCCTGAGTAAAACAGGGGAAGTCCTCTACTGTATCTCTGCAATGGCACCTTGGCGGGTTAGTCGCTGGGTGCGGGGCAGTGCCGGGGTCTTAGAACTTCCCGCAGGAGTGATTGAAAAAACCGAAACTCAGCTCGGTGACCAGATTATGATTGAGGCTTCTTAGCATTATTCCAAAGCGCATCCCAGTCCTCAAAACTCAACTGCTCTAAGGTGAGCCCTGGATGTTTTTTGGGCAGCAAGGCTTCCATGGTCTCAAAACGCTGGATAAATTTTTGGGTGGCCTGATTTAAGGCGACTTCTGGATGAATCTTAAAGTGCCGGGCGAGATTCACCGTGGCAAACAGAATATCCCCCATTTCTTCTTCCAATTTGGCAGGGATAGCTTCAGGGATTTCTGCTTGAAATTCGGTATATTCGCTCATCACACACTGCCAGAGAGACTCCAAATTAGGCCATTCAAACCCGTAAGAAACGGCTTTTTGGCTAACTTTCAGTGCCCGTGAGAGGGCAGGTAGTCCTTTGCCTGTGTGGGCAATGCCTGAACCTGCAGGGGGGGCATTTTTTTCAGGCTGCTTTTCGGCCTGCTTAATTTGCTCCCATTGGGCGCTCACTTGTTCTGGGGAAACAATGCTAGGAGCACCATGTGTGTTGGGTGCTTGAAACACGTGAGGATGGCGGCGAATCAGTTTATCGGCGATGCCGCCGGCCACGCTCTCAAAATCAAAGTGTTTGCCAGGGTCTTCTTCCTCTGAGGCGAGTTGCGCATGAAGTGCCACCTGCAACAGCAAGTCCCCCAGCTCTTCGGCTAGGGCCGTATAATTCTGCGTTTCGCCTTCAGGGGCAATGGCGTCGACCACCTCATACGCTTCTTCTAGGACATAGGGCCGAAGTGAGGCATGGGTTTGTTTTAAGTCCCAAGGGCAGCCGCTCTCAGGGTCTCGCAGTTTTGATACGACAGCAAGTAGACGGGCAGTTTCAGTCAGTCGGGGTTGCATTCTTTCCGGTACAGGAATCGGCCCGGTGTGACTTTGTTCAGTCATGCTCACCTATTTTCAGGGGTCATTGAAGAAGACGGGTTTCTTGACGATATCCAAAAAATACCCCCCGAGCAATGTCAGTTCGTGCAACGTCAGTCACAGAAGAACGATGGCAATCGAAATGAATTCGCTCCGCCGGAAAGATTGGCCTATAATAAGAAAAACGAAGCAACCTCTTAAAGACCGCATTT
>CAZZIY010000030.1:9065-13648 GCA_964654525.1 uncultured Vampirovibrionales bacterium
GTTTATAGGATTGTTTGAGGAATTCGGTTATTCACGACGCATTTGTTGACGCGGTACAAACCGCAAAATCCGTATTTATTACAGCTCACGTGGGCCCCGACGGCGACACCCTAGGCTCAATGCTGGCTTTTAAACACGCCTTTGAGAAGGCCTGCCCCCACATCCACGGGGTACATTGTGTGATTGCCGGAAAGATGCCCGATGTCTACCGCTTTCTCCCCGGTATCCGTGATGTGAAAAATATTGAGACCGATCCCGAGATCCTGGACTACTACGATCTGGCAATTTCCGTTGATTGTGGTTCTGCCGATCGCTTAGGCCCCTCAGAACGGGTATTCAGTGCTGCTGGTGTATCGGTCAATATCGATCATCACATCAGCAATAAGCAATTTGGAAAAATCAATATCAACGTTCCAACGGCTGCAGCCAGTGGCGAAGTGGTGGCAGATCTTCTGACGGAGCTCAAAATACCGCTGGATGCCAACATAGCCACCTGCCTCTATACAGCCTTAGTCACTGATACCGGGGGGTTTAAATACTCCAATGCTACTGCTAAGGCCTTTGAACTGGCGGCTAAACTGGTGACTGCCGGTGCAGACCCCGAATATATCTACAAAGAACTTTATGAAAAGCGCCCTCGGGCACAAGCCTTGATGCAGGCAGAGGCCTTGTCTAAAACCCGCTTTAATGAAGACTATACTCTGGGCTGGACTCTCGTAGACCGCGCTATGTTGAAAAAACACGGGGCTTTGGAAGAGTATATTGACGGTCTGGTCGAATCCATTCGTCAGATGGACACGGTGGTGATTGCTGCTGTGTTTAAGGAAACTCCAGACGGAAACACCAAGATTAGTCTGCGCAGTGATTCTCACGCTATTGATGTGGCCGCTGTGATGGAACCTTTTGACGGGGGCGGGCATAAAATGGCCGCCGGCTGCACGATGTTGATGCCGCTGAGAGAAGCAGAAGCGACGCTGATTCCTATCTTGAAAGACAAAATTCGCCAAAAAATTAGCGTCTAGCCACTCTTTTTTAGACGCTTAACGAATGGTGCTGCGAGCTGCCTCTGGCAAATGACTGATAATGGCTCGAAATAGCTTTTCTTTGACCCCTCGGTTTACCTCTAAGAGTCGTTGGCCGTTATCGACCATATGACTGTAAACCTCAGGCTGTGTTAACAGCTCTGTTACTGCATTGCACAATGACTCTTCTGCATCTGTGACGGTTATTCCGGCGTGGGCCTCTTGGATCATTTTGCTCAGTGCTTGGAAATTAAACATATGCGGGCCAAAAATAACGGGAATTCGCGCATTCAACGCTTCCAGCGGGTTATGCCCCCCATGCTCGATAAAACTGCCGCCCATCACACAGACGGTAGATAAATGCAAAACGGTCGGTAGTTCCCCGATAGAATCCAAAAGGATGACAGGGTGTGTGTTGGGTGACTCTGTCGTGAGGTGACTGCGGATGGAGAATAACAAAGCCCGGCCCGAGAGAAGTTGTCTGACCTCAGGCATGCGTTCTGGATGGCGGATGGCCAAGATCATTTTGAGTTCGGGGAAATCGTGTTTCAGGGTCAGATACGCTTCGATAAAGCGTTCGTCTTCCCCTTGATGGGTGCTGGCAAAGGTCAGCACTGTGTCGCCCTCATGAATACCGAGTAACTCTCTTAATGCCGCATCTTGAACCTCATCCGTGTGCCTTGCCACATCAAATTTGATATTGCCTGACAGGTGTATTCGCTCTTTTGGCAAGCCCAGTGCCTCAAATCGGGTAGCATCGTCGTGTGTTTGGACGTAAGCATGGCTCAGACGACTTAACATGGCCTTGGTCAGAAAGCCAATCCGCTGATAGCCTCGAAAAGAACGTTCTGATAGCCTGCCGTTAATTAAAATAACCGGGATGGACGGGCGTTTTCTGAGTGAAAACTCACCCACCGCATACCAAAGTAGGTTGGGCCATAGCTCTGTCTCAGTCAAAATAACCAAATCAGGGCGAATCACCTGGAATGCCCTACGGATGCCCGGGAGTAAGTCGTACGGAAAGTAGGTGATGGGTAAATTAGGAAAGGTTTGTTTGGCCAGCGTATACCCAGTACGGGTGGTACAGGTGAGAAATACCGTTGAAAATGCTTCTAGAAGAGGGATAAGTGGTTTGATGGCATTAAACTCGCCGACTGAAACCGCGTGGATCCAGATTCGGGGTTTTTCCGAGGGGGCTGCACACGCATTGAGAAAGCGTTCGGAATAAAATCCGAGTTTTCGGAAAAATCCGGCCCGGGCTTTTCTGGAAACCACCATGAGCAGTGCGATAACAGGCAACAACACCAGCACTGCAAGAAGCAGGCAGGTGTTGTATAGCGCAAAGACCAAAAAGCGTTTCAACGGCGTTTCAAGTCAGGAGGAAAATCACTCGAGACTGTCATCACCAATGTTATCGCCTTCGACCACGGCATCCTCGTCGAGGTACTCGCTGGTGTCGTCAACATATTCTTCGTCCAACAAGAAAGCACCAGCAGCGGGGGCAGGAGCGCCCATGGTCTGCTCATTAATTTCTGGGGCGCCAAACATGCTTTCAATTTCTTCCAAGATAGCTGATGGCTTGCGTGCAGTTGACTTGGAGGAAGCGGGCTGGTCATCGAGCATATCGTCTCGGACATCTTTAAAGTGAGGGAATCCAGTCCCTGCTGGAATCAAGCGTCCGATGATCACGTTTTCCTTCAAACCGCGCAGGAAGTCTTTTTTACCTTCCACAGCAGCTTCGGTTAAGACACGGGTTGTCTCCTGGAAGCTGGCCGCGGAGATGAAGCTGTCTGTGTTTAAGCTGGCCTTGGTAATCCCCAGCAGGACAGGGTGAGCTTCAACGAGATTTTCGGATCCTTCGGCTTTCAGCTTATCATTGGCTTCTTTCACCACTTTTTCGTCGAGCATCTCACCGACCAGCAGGATAGAATCCCCGCTCTCGTCAATGGTAACCTTTTTAGTCATTTGACGCACGATGATTTCAATGTGCTTATCGGCAATTTCCACCCCTTGAGAGCGGTAAACGCGCTGAACTTCATCCACCAGGTACTTACGGACTGGGTGAATCCCTGAGACGAGCAAGAGATCATGGGGGTTGATTGCCCCGTCCGTGATCGGCTGTCCGGCAGTAATTGCCTGTTTGTCTTCAACCAGAATATTCGCTCCTAGTGGGAAAGGAACTTCTTCTCGGCCGTTGTCACTGATCAAGAAGATTTTATAGGTTCCATCGTCTTCACGGAGAAGCTCAACAGTAGCATCATACGGAGATATAATGGCACTTTCCTTGGGTTTTCTGCCTTCCAGCAGCTCTTCAACCCGAGGAAGACCTTGGACAATATCTCCTGTCTTTTGGCGTTCAAAAATCAAGGTGGCAATTAAATCACCCCGTTGAGTAATGTTTCGGTTCTCAACTTGGAGTTGCGCGCCTGCACTGATCAAGTATGGACGGCCCGTCCACAGCGTGATACTGGTTTTATCCACAGAGAAAACCTGACCAGATATAGGAGATAGCATCCCTTTGCTGGTAATTTCTTGGTTGGTTCGGACGTAGTCCTTCGCTTTGACACTGGGAGTACCGTCTACCTTGAAGGTCTCCAAGTGATGATCGCTGACCAACAGAACCCGACGTACGTCTTTGTCACCTGTCGCATTGCCAAGACTGATTCTACCGTTATTGCGGGCAAGCACCTGGGTTTTGACCACAGGGGTTTTCTTGTCGATCTGTTGACCATGACTAACCAACAGTTGGGTTTGGGTGTCTACTTCGGTTCTAAATGTGTCACTGGCAGCCTCACGGCGAATAGTTAGGTTCTCCAGAACCACGATTTTCACGTTGGACTCATCGTTTTTACCAATGCCGTCGTGGATTTCCACAACACCTTTCAGTCGTGAGAGGTAACCTTTCATCTGCAACACAAGGCTGGTACGGATCAAAGGGGCACCTTCAACGTGACGAATCCGGTCACCGTCGTTAAACTGCAGCTGAGTGACGGGAACAATGGAGATATTTTCATCTTCCGTCGAATTAAATCCGATTTTCACATCTCTGGGGGCCACGTCAAACTCTTGAACGGGGCGTAACAAGACATCAGCATATTCGAGGTCGCTGGTATCATCCAAATCCCCGTCCTCATCTTCAGGATCGCGAATTTGGTAGTTAATGGTCACCAGACAGCGCTCTTTGGCTTTGATTTTTGGCGCCACTTCGGCGCCTTTTTCTACCACAGTACCGTCTTCAACATTTAAAGTGCTGATGTCATCGACGTGGTATATTTCGCCAGGGCGAACAATCACTTCACGTACGATATCATTGTCTTCGACGATTTCAACAATGCCGTCAATTCGGGTGACAACCCCTTTTACTACTTCTGTTCCGGCTTTGTAGAATTTCCCGGATTCAACATCCGGCATTTTCAGAGAAATATCCTTGCTGACCTGATGAATTTCCTCAGGAATAAAGAACACACGGCCAGGCTTGGTGATGATGCGCTGCTCATCGACTTCCACATCATCAAAGCGGATTTCCCCACTGCCGGGCGCAACCAGGGTCTCATCCATCAA
>CAZZIY010000031.1:0-7409 GCA_964654525.1 uncultured Vampirovibrionales bacterium
GTCACAGTCCGGGCCATTAAAAGATTTGCGTGATGAAATCTCTACTCACTGTTAATGAAAGCAGCCATCGCCGTCGGACAATCTTCGGGTCACTCTTAAAAAAAGTAGCCTTCTTCTTTGTGGCGAGTTTACTCATTTGTACTGTCTTAGAGACAGGACTTAACCGTTTGCTACCCCTAGACGGATTTAAATCAGAAATTGAAGAGACTATCAATCAAACGGTTTTATCAAAACCCGGAGCCCCTTCAGGTTTAAAGCTTAAATTGGGAACACTAGCCCTCAAACTGAGTTGGGCTCATGGGGCCTGCGCTCAGGTCAACAAAATCAATCTGTATGAGACCGATTTGTACCAACAACCAGACTTTTTAGACAAATACCCAGGCCTATTTATCCCTCGAGCTAAAATTTGCATCCGAGCATTACCCTTTCTGTTTAACAACCAGGAAAAGCAGGTGGCCTTGCTTGATTTAGACCGTCCCAGCATCACCGTCACACCTGGGTTTTTAGACAAACTCAAAAAAATTGAGCTCTCTCATCCGCCCGATCGCCAAAAAGACCTCTTGTTTGAAGACTCAACAGTCCTGCTTCACACCGCTAAAGTTCGGCTACAAGCTAGTCTCTTGGATGCTAAAGGAGATTCAATTTCGTCAAAATCATGGCTAAAACTCACATTCCCGCTACTGTCCCTCAAGCATCTCAACAGCTCAAAAACAACAGAACTCAAGATTGACCAAATGAACCTTGCGACCATCCGCCAAGTGCTTCCAAGGGAGATTGGCCTATCAAAAACCCTTGCCGAAAAAAACTCTGAAAAAAATCTCACTAAAAAAAATCTCACTGAAGAAACGGTAATAAATACCGTCAATATCCGTCTAAAAACAGACCTGAAATGGCTTAAGCCGGGGGTTTCTGTAGCGACTATTACTGACCATTTAATTGAGCATTTCTCGCCAGATTCTTTCTTTTTAGACGCCCATAAAATCAATACGGAACCATTACTCAGCCTGTATCAGCCGTTTATGAAGGCCTACGCAAAAAACATCACTCTAAAAACACTGCCTCGAATTGAAAGGGTCTTCTTTAAAAAAACGAGGCACAGCCCTTTCTACTTCAATGCTCGCGGGGCTCATCCCTTACTGAAGCAGTGGGAAATTGAATCTGAGCCCAGTAATCAGTCCGCAGTCTACCAGTTACGATTTAAGGCCGACGGCATCAAAGCAACACTGCGGATTGGCCGTAAGGACCAGAGCAATTTCTTGGCTCTTAAAATGGATATTCCCAATATTCATAGATTACTTGAGCGACTGAAAACAGCTGATATACAAGGGGTTGATACAAGCTCCGTTTCTCTTCTGGCCAAATATCTGGCCTCAGGCAGTCTTAAAAGTGAGCTTCATTGGAATTTGACGCCAGTCTCTAAAAATGAGAGAGGACGCTGGCCCACTGGAACAATCGCCCTTGAAAAGCTAAGCATGCCAAAAATTCATCTTCTCGAAAGCGGCATAACGGTTTTGCTGGGGACTGACAGGATTTCAAGCAAATTCACCGGGCAACTTGACCGTCAACCTCTTACGATTGAGGCCGATCTTCCTGTTAAAAAGATGACTGGCATTGATCTGTTGATAGACTCCGGCCCACTCAATCTAGCCCGGCTGAACCCAGCACTTGAAGACCTCCCATATGATTTACACCATTTGAACAATTTGAACAATTTGCACAATTTACAAGGAGAAATCCGGGCCGAACATCTCTGCGTTCATCTTCCTCTGCCCTTTGACAGCCTGCCTTTTGACATGATGAACAAGAACATTTCAGGCCTAAAAATCTCGGGGAATCTGCTGTTTCATCAGGTACAAGCCAGCAGTGGTTTTAGCCACCCGTCCCTCCCCACACCAACCATTAACGGGGTCATGGCATTTTCGTCTGACACGATCTCACTCAAGCAACTAGAGCTGAGTGTCCCTCCCGATCAAAATCTCAGTCATCAGAGCCACTCAAGACCGCAAACCCTTCAATTACATGGGAGGATTGCCCTAAAAAATGGGGACAGCAAGAATGATATTCAGATTCGCACAGCACCCGGTACCGATTTTAATCTAACAGCGCTGAATCCCTTTATTCAGCAAGCGCTGGACAGCGGTGTTCTAGGCCCTGCTTTCTTTAATAACTTAGCTCCTCCTCAGTCAATCAAACTAAGTGGTCTTGCCCAAATGAATGCCAGGCTTCAAGGACAATGGAAACATCCCCTTGTCTTTGGCACGGTTAAGCTAAAAGAGGGCTCAGTTAATGCCGCTTTTCAAGCCAATAACGGCAGTCCTTCTCATACGTTTCTGGTTCATCACACCAATGGACTTCTCACCTTTAAAAATAAGATACTCCTCCTACAACCACTTACACTCACTTGGAATCAAATTCAATGGAAGCTATCTGGCAAACTGTCTCCCACCCAAAGCGATCTTTGGATGCAGGCAAATATCCCAGATGTTGACCCGCTCTATCAACCTTTCTCTGTTACAAAACCGTATCTTATTTTTGATACACCTATTTCTGTACGGCATATCCGAGCCAAGGCCCAGTCAAAGATTCACTGGGTTCAGCAAAATCGTAATAACGTGATTGACGGATCCTTGAATCTTCAAGCTGTTCATGTAGACCTTGGCCCAAACCATCCCCCCATTGAATTTAACCAGCTTTTGATTGCGCTAAAACCAGGTCCAGAAATTCGCTCCGCTGTTGCGGTAGATATTACCCCAACACAGGGGAAATGGGGTAGCTTACCGCTCAATCTCAGTAGCTGCTATCAATCTCATTCGGGGCAAAATACTCAGCAAAGCTCAATCTGCTTGGGACCAATTGATGCGGGTCTATTCTTAAAAGAACTAAAATCTCATCACAATAACTGGTCTCCAACGTTGGCGAATCATAGCATTCAGGGACAGTTCACCGTTGTACTCAATCCAATTCAAACTCAAAGTAACAACACAGAACTCATTCTCCATCAGCTCCAGTGGGATTCACAAGGACAGCATATCAGCAATCTCTCGGGCAATATTACGGCCACTCTAGGCCACAGCGCCGAGTGGCTTATCGAGAGTCATAATCTAAGATTTGACTACAATCAACGACTGGCGGTTCAAGCGCCGTTTAGTCTAAAAATACCCTCCAATCAAACAGGTTCAGGTCTGCTTCACTTAGGGGTGAGTGATATCGAAAACCCCAGCCCAGAGAACCTGCTCGCCAACAACCCTCTCCTGTGTGAATTACCTTGGGAATTCACACAAACTCGTTTTAGTATCCATAACGGCGAATGTCAGCTTCGTATTGCGCAAAACATCTTTCCATTATCGTTGCAAGGGAGTATCAATAACATTCAACAGCCTCTGTCCAGCGGGGATCATGGGTATCAATGGGAATTGACTTCAAAGGAAACACGGCCACAACTCACCCTTAAAATTGCAGCACAAAATTCTGACGGACTTCCCGAAAACTTGACTGTAAACGGATATACCACTTGGCAAGATTTAAACATCCCCTTTTTCTCGATCAGTAAAACCAGCGGTAAAGCGGTATTCACTGGGACAGAAGGTACTTTCTCAGTCAGTGAATTTCGGATTCCTGGGCTGGATACTCAATTTTCCGGCAAAATAGATGACTTGACTCATTACCCCTTCCGCCTGAGCGAGGTGGCTCTGCAAGGCAAACGGATGGTAGTGCCGCTCTTCCAAAAATATATGACCCAAGTGATCCTGGATAAATTTCAGAAAAATTGGCTTGAAAAACTTTTCGGCCCGTTAAAACCAGAGGATCCAGTTGTCCCTTACGAATTCCAGTCAGCCCCGGTCTCCTTCGACAGTGTCGTCTACGATGACGTCCTGCTGTCTCAATACTCTGGAAAACTCTCAATTTACCCCAGCAGTTACTTTGAGTTGAATGATGTTCGCTTTAAAGCAGCCGGCGGTGAAGTGAACGGGGCTCTTTCCATGGATCCACTCAAAAACAACCATCTTTCCTTATCTCTCAATTTGCACAAGGTAAAGGTGAATCCACTGGCCAAAACCCTGTTAAATGCTCCCAACGTTATTTTTGGTGATATGGACGGAAAAATTCAAGTGAGTAGTCGGGGTAAGACGGACGATGAATTCGTTAAAAATGCGGATGGAACCGTAGAGTTTGAGATTGAGAACGGTCGACTTCCTGCAGTGGCAAAAATAGAAACCATTTTAACAGCTGCTAATCTGGTTCGTGGAGGGATTGCAGGACTCAGTCTCAACAATTTGTTTCGAGCCCTCTCTCCTTTTGATACCAACTATTTTGCCAAACTATCTGGAGACTTCCGTATGCTCTCAGGGGTGGGCCATACAGATAACTTGCTCTCTAAGGGAAATGATCTGAGTCTGGCTATTCATGGTCGTGTGAATATGCTGGATGCTGCTGCCGATCTCCGTGTGATTGGTGCGATGAGTCAAAATGTGAACGGCATTTTAGGCCATTTTGGCAAGGCAAATCTCACCTCAGCTCTTCACTGGATCCCAATTCTGGGAACACTGCCAAACGGAAAAGAGGGCATTATCTATCACATCCCTGGACTGGGCTATATTCCTGGCCTGGGAGGGATTCCCAAAGATGTTCACCGTTTTCAGGTCAATATTTTAGGGCCAATCAATCAATTGCGTTCGATCAAAGATTTCCGGTGGCTTACAGAATAGTAACAAAAGTCCGAGTTTTCAAAGTTTTGATGGAAACTGGTCGAAAACGTTTCTATCAAACCAGAATAAGGAGTAATGATTCCAGTATGCAAAACGGTGGACAAACAAGCAATATTCAAACAAACAGTTCCTATAGTTCATATAAGGAATACAACCCGTCCAATTTAGCATCACAGTCAAATATGCAGGCCTTCGGTAACTTATTCGATGAATTTACCGAGGTGGTTTCCGGAGAACTTCGTTCCAACTTTACCTCCCAATAAAGTGTCATGAGAATTCCTGAGAGGCCGCTGCCACTTTCTAATCAGAAGATCAATTATCAGGCCCCTAATATCAATCTAGAGTCTCCTCCTGTTACCGCCAGGCAGTCTAACGCGGGTGTGTTAGCTACGAATACGGGTGTACGCTGGCATACTCAATCGATGCCGCTTCCGGTCATTCTGATTCCCTCTTGCGGCCATCCGCTCACAAACACAGTGGATACAGAGTCAGAGTTCAATCATTTTTTGCGCCAAGCGTTGTCCCAAGCTCTTCGTGATTGGGAGCTAGCCTCAGTGGGAGAGAGCATCACCTCAACCCCGCCGGTAAGTTTCAAACTGCTGCCCTTTGCCAACCCTGATTTAGTCGCTGAAACGGGAATCTTGATCACATTTTCGGCCCAACCCACTCTGGGGCGAGACTACGAAGTGGGGCACACACAGCGCGATGTCGACGCTCAAGGTTGGATTCACCGCGCCACCATCACCTTGATTGAGAACCCCGAGATAGACAAGTACCTTGACAGTGATCACGCGCGGCAGCAACGCTGGAAAACAACATTGCTCCATGAAATTGGACACGCTGTGGGCTTGGAGCACACGACCTCAAAAAAAGCCGTAATGCATCACCGGGGGTGGAAAAATCACACGCTTCACTCAGAAGATATCGCCGCCATTCGACGTCTCTACCCATCCAATAGCGTAAATAGCCGCCATATTTAAAAATTTAGGCTTAAATTTTGACGAAAGGTTTCATCGCCGCTAGTTTTTTGGGGCCAATCCCTGAGACCATATCCAAATCATCGACCGTTTTGAAGGGGCCGTATTGCTTGCGGTATGTAATGATTCGCTGAGCCAGTGCCGGGCCAATGCCTGGCAGATGAAGCAGTTCTGAAGCAGAGGCCTGATTGATGCGGACGACTCTGAGTACTTTCTTAGCACGGCTGCCGTATTTTTTGGATTTCTTTGCCCGATGTGAGACTTCAGTTTGGGGTGTCGTATCTGTATTTTGTGATGAGTCGTCGGCAACAGGGTTATCTTCTACAACTGTTGTATTTACTGGGTCTGTCTCTGGGCGTGACACAATCCGCACTGGTATATCCGGTTCTGGCCATAGCAGATAGAGCCCCCCAGACACGAGCAAGAGCAGCATAACGACAACCAAACACTCATCCCAGTGGCTCTTAAACCATTCCCACCATTTACGGTTCCCGTCAGGCATCAGACCGTATCTACTTAAGCCTGGGGCTGGAGTTGACGAAAGAGAGATTCTAGATCGCTGTCTTCCACACGTTTTTTCACGTCTGCCAGTTCTTTAAAGGCATTAAAAAATTGGGCCATATCCGTATCCGCCATACTTAAACCAAGCCTATTCAGTCGGGCTTTTACCGCGGCTCGCCCAGAACGAGGCCCAAGTGGCAGCATTGATTCGTTAAGACCGATCCATTCGGGTTGCATAATTTCATAGGTATCTCGGCCTTTTAAAAACCCGTCCTGGTGAATCCCAGACTCGTGAGCAAACGCATTTTCACCAATAATCGCCTTGTTGGGCTGAACAGATATATGGGTCAGTTCCGAGACCATATGGCTGGTCTCTAAGAAATGTTCAGTCTGGACCTGGGTGTGGATCCCTTCAAAATAAGCGGGTCTTACTTTAAGAGCCATCACAATCTCTTCCATCGCAGCGTTACCCGCACGTTCTCCAATACCGTTAATCGTGCACTCAACTTGTCTTGCCCCGTTTAAAATACCCGCTAGACTATTAGCTGTAGCCATGCCCAGATCATTATGACAGTGCACTGAAATAACCGCTTTATGGACATTGGGGACTTGCAACATAATGCCCTTAATCAGACGCCCAAACTCTTCAGGAATGGTATACCCAACCGTATCCGGGATATTAACTGTCGTGGCCCCGGCATCAATCACGGCTTCAATCACTTTGTACAAAAAATACGGCTCTGTTCGACCGGCATCTTCGGCAGAAAACTCGACATCTGCACATTTGGAAGCGGCATAAGCCACCATATCTCGGGCAATGCCCAGAATTTCATCGCGTGTTTTCTTAAATTTAGCTGCAATATGAATGTCACTGGTGGCAATAAAGGTGTGGATTCTGGGTCTTTTTGATACTTTCACTGCATCCCAGGTGGCATCGATGTCCTGTGGGGTGGTTCGGCTTAACCCACAAATGACAGGGCCTTCAATTTCGGATGCAATTTGGCGGACAGACTCAAAGTCACCAGGGCTACTGAAGGGAAAACCCGCTTCGATAACATCAACATTGAGCTTGGCCAATTGGCGGGCGATCATCAGCTTTTCTTGATTTTTGAGAGAAGCCCCGGCCGATTGTTCCCCGTCACGCAACGTGGTATCAAAAATTAAAACCCGGTTGTCAGGACTATTGAACGCTGGTTCAGGCACAGGCTCTTTCACCTCTCATTAA
>CAZZIY010000031.1:7509-13598 GCA_964654525.1 uncultured Vampirovibrionales bacterium
TCGACCGAGCCAAAAGCCATTTTGCTCGATTTTTACAGCCCCACCTGTAGTACTTGCCAAACCATGGAGCCCATCATTCAAAAGCTCTCCCAAGCGCTTAGCAAAGATTTAACCGTCGTCATGCTCGATATTGACCGGCCTAACACCACACGGTATCAGTTTACCTACCAGATTGAGGGCACCCCAACCTATGTGTTCTATGATAAAAACCACCGCCCTATCGGTAAAATGACCGATAACATTAGAGGAACCACGCTGATCGGACTCGCGTATCAGGCCGCAGGTAAGCTTCCCAAGTTAGAAAAACTCCCCCCCTCACTACCGCAACTTTCAAAACACCGGCTCACCTTGCTGCAAATTTTTCCAGCCCCATGTGTCAATACGTGCAGCGCCATTGAAAAAGCAGGTAGCGCAATGAGTAAAAGTGTAGTCCATCGCTACAATAGCAAGCTCACGGTCAGTTCACTCGCCTTGAACACACTGGCTAACCAAAAATGGGTCAATTCACAGTCGTTTTTACAACATGCCAGTGCCCGACGCGCCTTTCCTTTGTACCTATTACTCGACACTCATCAGCAAATTATCACCGCCTATCAAGCATCACCCGTCAACCACCGTCAGATTCAATCAGATATTGAAAATATCCTCGAAGCCTCTACTCCCTGATAAAATAACCGAAAGTCCTTTTCACTCTATTCAAACCAAGTCCATATGGGAATACCCGGATGCTCGACACTGTCCCTATTACTCAAGCCCAGCTCAAAACACACGTTTTTGTCTGTTCAGGCAGCTCATGCAGCAACAATCAAAGCCAGGAAACACTAGAGAGCTTTTGGAAGGAACTCGCTGAGCGCGGGATGCTCTATGGTAAGCGAGGCACACAAAATGGTTCTGTGATTGTCAGCACTTGTGGTTCTGTTGGCCTTTGTGCGGTTGGGCCAGCCGTCTTGGTTTACCCAGACGGTATCTGGTACCATCACGTAACAGCAAGCGATGTTTCAGAAATTATCGAAGAGCACCTAATTCACGGTCGCCCCGTATCGCGACTGCAGGCCTTAACTGTCGGAGAAGGTCTGAATAAAGCACCCTAACGCAGCTTCAGGCTATCAGGCTAATCTTATTTAGTTTAGTCTAATCATCTTCATCAGAAAGCAAGGACTTTTTCACAGCCGCCGGCGTCATTTTTTTTGGCAGCACAGACTTTTCAGTTTCAGCTGCTTGAGAGACTCTATCAATCGTATCGACTTCAAGCTCATCTGCTTCCAAAAGTGTCTCTTCAAAGACTTCATCTGTATCAAACAGTTTGGCCGCTTTTGACTTGGGGGCTACTTTTGCTCGATTACCGCTTGCAGTTGCCTTACGAGTCATTTCTGGTTTTCCCTTGGAACTGTCCTGTGATTCCTGTCCGAAGTCATCCAGTACAGCCTCGATATCAGGATCTAGATCGTCTAACAAGGCGGTAGAAGCAGTCGGACGACGGGTTGCCTGTACCTGTAAATCTGCTGGCTGAAAATCTTCTGGTTGAAAATCTTCTGGCAAGACGGCCCGCGGGGCGCTGCCACTCCGCGACGGATTATTGGAAGGAGCAGGACTGGGCAAAGAAGATGGGTTATTTTTAGCGGACCGCCCTGGTCTTCGATTTCGCCTACCACCACTCCTCTCTCGACTGGCAGCAGAAGAATCTTGAGCAACACCATTACGGGGTGATGCACCAGGACGAGCTTTCTCAGCAAGACTATCGTCATCACTGTCATTATCGCCCATATCCGAATCAGAATATCGTTCTGAAGCGAAACGCTCCTCGTCAGCACTGTCGATATCTTCATCATCCAAATCAATTAAATCAGCATCTGGTAAATCAGCGTCTGAGTCCAACTGTTTTGCGCGAAGAGATTTAGCACCCTGAGAGGTCTTAGATTCTTCTCTCCGTCGAACCATAGTGCCTTCTAAAACGGGAGGTTCATCTTCAGCGTCATCCTCAGGACTGGCATCTTCTTCTGCGGGATCATCTTCAAATTCACCCGCCCCCGGAAAGGAAAGCGCATCAGACAATGCTTCAGCTCGGTCTAGCTCTTCTTCTTCACTTTCTGAGGCACCTAGACGAGGCATTAACGTAATGGCTGTGCCGTCCTCAATCGCATGGACCAGAGTCACAATATCATTACACTTGGGGTTAATACGGCTCAAAATCCCGTTCACGCCGGCTGGCGTATAGGCAACTTTGGCCACTGTGGCAAAACGAAACCCTGCAAAGGCGGCCAGCTTATTTTTCAACATGTCTTCAATCTGTTTGGCATCGAGAGGCCGGCCTTTAGCAATTTTGGCGACTTCAGATAGATGTCTAAACAACAAGCTCTTGGGCAAATGCTGATCGTCAGACATCGCTTGCTTCAGCGGATCGACGTGGATTAAAGCCAGTCGTCCAGGAGCTCGTTCTTGACCGCCAGGACCTCTTTGCGGTGGGGCACCTTTGGGTTGTTTCACTTGGCGCACAGGGAAAGCGTTTCTACCCGCTCTGGAAGCGCTTCTGGGGTCCCCGTCCAAAGAAGGCGGCGCCCAGTTGAACTCTTCCACCGCATGACCCGTGGCATTACACGCGGTACAGTTTTTGGTAAAAATTTCGCTTAGGGCTTGACCTTGCCGGTGCCGAGTCATTTCAACCAAGCCAAGATCGGATAATTGACCAATTTGTGGTTTTGATTTATCGGGTGCCAGCTCATTTTCAAACGCTTCCAAGGTTGAAAGTTGGTCTGCACGGGATTCCATATCGATAAAATCGACAATAATCATCCCACCAATGTTTCTCAACCGAAGTTGTCTGGCAATCTCTTTGGTGGCCTCTAAATTGGTGAGGCGAATCGTCTCGGCCTGAGATTTTAAACTCGTGAATTTTCCGCTGTTGACGTCGACAACTGTCAGTGCTTCTGTTGCCTGAATGTAGAGATACCCACCACTGGGCAGCGGCACTCTGGTTTGCAAGGCCTGCTTAATCTCACGGTCAACAGAGGTGCCTACCAAAATGGACTGGTTTCCATTGTAAACGGTGACTTTAATCCCTTTTTCCATATTCCAGTTTTGCAGCAGCTGTTGCGCCCGCTGCTGACCAAAATTGGTGTCTACCAGAATTTCCTGGACATCATCGGTTACAATCTCACGAATCACACGGTAAAGCAGATCCTGATCCCGGTATAACAATGTCGGTGGGGTCGAAGTATCCGCCATTTGCACCACGGTTTGCCAGCGCTCCATGAGGATCTCAAAATCTTCTTGGATATCAGACTCGGATTGCAAATTGGCTTCTGTCCGGATGATCACACCCACACCAGGCGGCTTAATCAAGCTGACGACTGATTTTAAACGCGCACGCTCGGACTGTTGCTCAATCTTACGGCTAATGCTAATCCCTTTAGACTGTGGCATTAAGACCAAAAAGCGACCTGGCAGACTGATATCAGTCGTGACGCGAGGCCCTTTATGACCGGTCGGTTCTTTCATCACTTGGACAACCAATTGCTGTTTGGGTTGCAACCGGTGGGTTAAATCACCTTTGCCTTGGACATCGCTGGAGTGTAGAAACCCCATTTTGTCCCCACCCACATTCACAAAGGCGGCATCAATACTGGGTAAAATATTCTCAACTGAAGCAAGGTAGACATCCCCGAGGAGAATATCTCCACGGTGAATAATAAATTCAACTGCCCGATCGTCCTCCATCAAGGCAGCAATATTGTCCCGCTCGGACACAATTACCCGACGTTTCGTCATAATCAATAAAATCCTTTTCAATCATTATCAAGATATCAATTCATTTCAAACTAATAAAACATTCCTACAGGCTTATCCAGCCAGCAGGCAAACTTATAACAACCTTTGTTTACGGGTTCACTAATTGTCATTGGGGTTTGTTAAACCAGAAAATTCTTGTGTAAATGCCTTTTGAGAGAGTTCAAAACCTGTTCGAGTGACAGACCACCGCAAGTCGGGCCATTGCCCCTGGGGATCCAGGTTACTTAGCAACCAATCAGGTTTGATAAACACCGCAGGGTCCTTGGGCTGGAAGCGGGTTTTAAACGAAAACCGAAGACCGTTACTGCCATCCCTGCGAAAATCAGCCATCCGACATTCCGAGAGATAGGGAATTAAATCAAAACTTTTTGTCGATTGCTTAGTCTGAACCGTGACAGGCAAACTGGAACGACCAGCCAAATCTGCCACAATTTCTTTCATCTTACCCTCTATATCAGGGTCATTGCAAGTCCACCGGGCAATGTAATTTACAGCAACAATGGATCGGTCAATGGATGGAGCGGGCCAGGGAAGTACCGTCCCCTCTTGTATCCGTCCGCCTTCAGGGAGCAATTGATTCATCAGGACAACGAATGCATGAACCTGATCTTGCCCCGGGGCTTCTGTCAGCTCAATATCCACCAACTCACCCGTACTTTCCATTAACATGGAGAGCGCCGGACTAAATCCAATTTTGGGCTTGGGATTAAACCCTTGGCTGTAAGCAACCGGCAGTTTAGCTCGCGAAACAACCCGGTGCAGCATTCTCAGCCAATCCAGGTGAGAAATAAAGCGAAGCCGTCCTCGTTTCTCCACAATCAACCGAAGCACCACTACCGGCTCTTTTTGCAGTTGTTCGGGGCGATCAGAAACATCGATAAAACGGGCATGTTTCTTTTTTTCGGGCTTCAGCCCAGAAGAAACCAGATTATCTGCCTTCTTTTCTTTCAGCCGCAGCACGCCATTGGCTGAATTCTTGGGTGTTTCGATAAACTTTGGCCAGGTAGTATATGTAGCACAAACCCCACACGTGCTACAGGTTTCAAAACAGGGTGTAGTACTGGCCGCAGAGACTGCCCGGGCGTATTCTGTCTTAAGCCAGTCATGGGTAAGTCCCATATCGATTGGATCCCAGGGGAGTGGGTCATCAGGGTCTGTATAAATTTCTTGTGTCAGCACTTCGGGGTCCAAACCCACCTCTTTGAGGGATTCAAACCACTTGTCGAAGGAGCGCACATCTTCCCAAGCGTCTAAATAGGCGCCTTTGCTGTAAGCCAACTCAATTACATCGGCAAGACGGCTATCACCCTTACTGATTAACGCTTCAAGTTTACTGAGTTCGGGATCGGTAAAGTTAAACTTCACCCCACTCATCGCCCCCTTGGAAGCCCGGACCTGTTCTTTAATGTAGCGAATCTTCTCGTGTAATTGCGCCAGACTGTCTTGAGGGAACCATTGAAACGGTGTATGAGGTTTGGGGACAAAATTGGAGATAGTGACGTTGACTTCTAGATTCTGCCGAAAAGTATTTGTAGCCTCATCCCGGCGAATAGCCGCACACTGCTGTTTCATGCGACGGACCGTATCCAGAATGCCGTCCAGATCAGCCGTGGTTTCTGTGGGCAGGCCAATCATAAAGTAGAGTTTGACCTTATTCCAACCGGCCTGATAAGCGGTTGTGACAGCGTTCATAATCTCGTCATCACTCAAATTCTTGTTGATCACATCCCTCATTCTGGCCGTACCAGCTTCTGGAGCAAAGGTTAGCGTGCTTTTGCGAACACTTTGCACAGCATCGGCCACTTCCAGACTAAAGCGATCTGCACGCTGACTGGGCAGGGATAAGGAGACATTCTTCTCCTTAAGAGCGTCTGCCACGTCCAAAATCATCGGCTGAAAGTAAGAGTAATCTGCAATCGATAAAGACAGTAGAGAGCATTCCTCGTAACCTGTCTTTTCGATATCCCTGAGTGCGGACTCCTTAATGGTTTCAATGCTCTGCTCTCGAACCGGCAGATTAATAAAGCAGGGTTGGCAAAAACGGCACATACGGTCACAGCCCCGGCGGGCCTCTACCACCACACGGTCGTGCACCGCCCCCACTGTAGGGATTAAGGGTGCTAACGTGACAGGCCTTTCGGCAATGTCCACAATGCGCTTATAGGCTTTTTGAGATCTCCCTGGAACATAAACCCCTTCCACTGTGGATAAATAAGACAAAATATTCTCTTTATCCCAGTTTTTTTCAGCCTTTACCTGTTTGAGATAATCCAGAATCTCGAGCAACACCTCTTCCCCATCAC
>CAZZIY010000032.1:0-13503 GCA_964654525.1 uncultured Vampirovibrionales bacterium
GATTGGCCTGGTCGGCCTAATCACCAGTCGCAATATGATTCGGGTACTTATGTGTCTGGAATTAATGCTAAACGCTGTGAATATCAACTTTGTCGCTTTTAATAATTATCTTCACCTAGATTTAATGGCCGGACAAGTCTTTTCTATCTTCATTCTTACAGTCTCTGCTGCTGAAGCTGCTGTTGGACTTGCCGTGGTGATTGCGCTTTACCGTATGCGCTCTTCTGTTGATATTGAACGCTACACTGTTTTAAAGGGATAACGTCTACAGGGACGAGGTTAAATTGACGATGCAGCACTACTTTCTCAACAATATATGGATGGTCCCGGTGTATCCCTTGATTGCCGCAGTGATTATCCTGATTTGCCGGTCATTGGATCTTTATCGCGCAAAAGAAATCAGCATGGGGCTTGTTGTGGGGTCTACCTTTTTAGGGTTTTTGCACGCTGTAGCAGCTTGCTTCTGGTTGTTCGCACAAGATCCAACGCATACTGTGTTTGTTGAAAAAAATCTGGAGTGGCTCCATGCGGGACCCTTCACTTTTTCCGTTGGATACTTGCTTGATTCCATGTCCGTCATGATGCTTGTGGTTGTTACTTTTATCAGTATGCTGATCCAGATTTACACTCACGGATATATGGAAAAAGACCCCGGGTATAGTAAATTTTATATCTATCTGGCACTTTTCAACTTTTCAATGCTCGGTTTGGTTCTCAGTACAAATTTATTCCAGATGTACATATTTTGGGAACTGGTGGGCGTTTGTAGCTATCTGTTGATTGGATTTTGGTTTACCCGTCCGGCCGCAGCGAAAGCCTGTGTGAAGGCATTTTTAATGAACCGTGTCGGTGATTTTGGTTTGCTGCTCGGTATTTTGGCTTTCCTCTATTGTTCGATGGGTTGGTGGCAGAGTTATTTAAGTCATAATCCTGGCACTTCTCTACTGAGTTTTCACGCTTTCGCTTTAGCTGCGCCTCACGTGTTGGTTGTGGCAGGTCCTGGACTTTTTACCTTAATTGCTTTCCTGATTTTGATGGGGCCTATGGCAAAAAGTGCACAAGTGCCGCTGCATACCTGGTTGCCTGATGCCATGGAAGGACCGACCCCGATCAGTGCCTTAATCCATGCGGCAACAATGGTAGCTGCGGGTATTTATCTTGTGGGCAGGGTATATCCCATATTTCAGGTTTCTCCTTCAGCCACAGCCATTGTTGCTGTCATTGGAGCACTGACCGCCTTTATTGGCGCAACCATAGCGCTGACTCAGACCGATATCAAAAAGGCATTGGCCTATTCTACGATGTCGCAGTTGGGCTTTATGATGACCGCTATGGGGGTGGGTGCATTTGCTGCAGGGTTGTTCCATTTGTTTACCCATGCTTTCTTCAAGGCTATGTTGTTCTTATGCTCTGGCAGTGTGATTCATGCCTGTGAAGATGAGCAGGATATGCGTAAGATGGGTGGATTATGGAGTAAACTACCAATTACGGCCTGGACTTACTTGATTGGGACTATTGCGATTTCTGGACTCATCTGGTTCAGCGGTTTCTGGTCTAAAGATATGATTCTAGAAGGAGCCAAGGAATATGCATTTCCTATTTTTGCATTGCTTGTTCTAACGGCTTTTATGACCGCCTTTTATATGTTTAGAACCTTCTTCCTGACATTTACAGGCAGTTACCGTGGAAGTGCTCATGTTCATCATGAGTCAAAGGTGATGGTCTACCCGCTCGTGGTGTTGGCTGTACCGTCAATCCTAATTGGTGCTATGCTTTCTGGGGTTGCTCCATTTGAACATTGGCCTGTGTTTTCAGCCTATATTCAGCCGCCGGATATCACCCCTGTTGTGATGGGTATGTTTCACGCTTCCTCAGGTGGTGGGCATGGAGCTGCTGTTCATCACGGGGCCTGGATTTCTGAGATCGGAATTCTCTCCCTGGGAATTGGGTTTGCCGGCGTTGCTCTGGCCTTCTTGCTCTACGGGCCAAAACCAATTATGAATCTCGAGCAGTTCAAACAGAAGCCGGTGATTGCCTCATTAAACCGGCTGTTCTCTCGTAAATGGTACTTTGATGAGCTGTATGCTGGCTTTGTTGAAAAAATATATCTGGTATTTGCCAAAGCCTCTGCTCGTTTTGACTCGGGTTCGATTGATGGGGTAGTGAATTGGACGGGTCGCTCTGTGTCAAGTTCTGGTGCTGCGCTAAAAGAGCTTCAAACTGGGCGCGTTCAAACCTATATTGCCGTGATCTTCTACGCCATTCTGGTTTTATCCCTGTTATTTATTTACAGCCTTTTATAGGAGACAGCACTGTGGCTGATGTCCTCTCGTTTTTTAATCAGTATTACCTCAGCATTTTGATTCTGCTGCCGTTAGTGTTTGCATTGATTATTCCCTTCTTGCCGGATCAGCCTGCCAGTGATTCTCAGGACGGGCCTGAATCAAGACAAGCCAAAGGGATTCATACCTTTGCCGTACTTGCCTCAGTGCTGGTTCATTTGTTTGCCATGCTTTCCTGGACCGGTTCTTGGTTTGGCGTTATTACCCCTAAAGATGAGCTGTACCACTGGCTGCCCTCCTTTGGGATCAGTTATGCCTTGGGAACAGATGGGCTGTCTCAAATTATGGTGATTTTAACCACCTTCTTGCTCACCATGTCAGTGGTGGCGAGTTCTGTGTACATTAAGACCCGGCTCAAGCTCTATTATTCAATGTTATTTATTTTGACCAGTTCTTTGCTCGGGGTGTTTTTGGCCAGAGATGCCTTTTTGTTCCTGCTGTTTTATGAGCTGGAACTCATTCCAATGTATCTTTTAATCGCCATTTGGGGTGGCCCTCGCCGTGATTATGCCTCGATAAAATTTGTTTTGTACACCTTGTTTGGTTCTGTCTTTTTGATCGCAGGGATTTTGGCAATATTCTTCTATCTAGATGGAGCCAAGGGTGTTGAAACGTCTGAAATTTTCTTATTTAGAACGCTCGATACACATTTGGTAGGTACTATTCCATTACTGGCACAGTTGTGGATATTTTCTGCCCTATTTCTTGGGTTTTCGGTCAAGTTGCCAGTTGTTCCCTTCCATACTTGGTTGCCAGATGCTCATGTCGAAGCGCCTACGCCTGTTAGCATGCTGCTGGCCGGTATTTTACTCAAAATGGGTGCTTATGGGCTGGTCCGTTTTTGTTTCGGATTCTTTCCAGAAGCTGCTGTCTCTCTAGCCCCTGCTATCGCTTTGTTGGCTGTGATTAATATTGTCTATACTGCGGGTGTCGCTCTGGTGCAGACGGATCTGAAAAAACTGATTGCCTACAGTAGTGTCAGTCACATGGGTTTTGTCATTTTGGGTTTAGCTGCTTTAAACACGACTGGATTTAACGGTGCTGTGTTCGTGATGTTCAGCCACGGTATTGTGAGTGCAGCCCTGTTTATGTGTGTGGGCTCTCTTTACCACCGCACACATACCCGAATGATTGCTGATTACGGCGGATTTGGAAGTGTTTCTCCGATAATCTTTTATTTCTTTCTGTTTATGTCGATGGCCAGTCTTGGGCTTCCTCTTTTGATTAGTTTTGCCGGGGAAAGTCTTGTATTTTATGGCTCATTCACATCCAATGCTTTCCATACACTCGTTCAATTGGGTAAATTGGGTTCTTGGCAGTGGACGATGCAAGCTGCTGCTGGAATCTCTGCTCTAGGAATTGTGATTGGTGCTGCTTACCTTTTATGGATGCTTCAACGGGTCTTCTTTGGGCCTATCTCAGAGCGATGGCAAGGTAAGATGACTGATGCAAACCGTTCTGAGGTTTTGGTGTTGGCCACATTGGCTCTGTTCGTGATTGCTTACGGATTTGCACCCAAGTTTTTAACCCATCAGTACGAAGATGTGGTCGATAAAATGGCGACCCAGTACCAGTTTCCTGATGGAAAATACACTTTATCCTCCACAAAAGAAGGACGTGAATAAACGCTATGGAAAGCTTTATCCCCCCGTTGCTCATGAACTTTATGGTCAATAATAATCTGGCTCTCATTAACCCAGAGATACTGATTCTGGCTGTCTTAATCACCAATTTGCTCTTGGCCTGTAGCCCTCTCAAAAAAGATCAGGAGTTCTCTTGGTGGCTTTCAATTGCAGGTACTGGCTTGGCGTTGTTGTCACTGGGTATACTTTTTGTCAACGTGTACTTTCCAACCTTGATGGAAAATCAAATTACTATTCAGCAGTTCGGTGTGATGAATGTGTTACAGGTGGATCTCTTTAGTTGGGTGATTCGAACCCTTCTGACCCTGGGTACTTTCTTTGTACTACTTTTGACCCGTCGATATGTTGAGCAAAAAGCATCAGACATCCCTGGGGAATTTTATGTGGTTTTGATGGGTGCTTTGCTGGGCGGCATGTTGATGGCCAGTGCCGTTGATCTGGTGATGCTCTTTGTCGCACTTGAAACACTGGGCATTTCCTCGTATATTTTGGTGGGCTACTTGCGCGGAGACCTTAAAAGTGCTGAGGCTGCCTTAAAATACTTGCTCTATGGTGGGGCCTCCACGGCTGTTCTGCTCTTTGGACTTTCTTTATTGTACGGTGTTTCTGGTGGAAACACCCAGTATGCTGCGATTGCGGATCAGCTACAGCGGCAGCTTGCTCCGTTTGGTCATGCCATGATGCCTGTTGTCCCCGTAATGCTCACGATGATTATGGCCGGTTTTGCTTTCAAACTCTCCGCCGCGCCCTTCCATATGTGGACTCCAGATGTGTATGAGGGGGCACCCACACCAGTGACCGCCTTCCTCTCTGTGGTCTCTAAAATTGCTGGTTTTGGTGCTGCCATTCGACTCTTGTATCTGCTTTTGACGCTTTTTGGTCAATGGGCAAACGTGCTCTCTGTTTTGGCGGTGCTGTCCATGACCATTGGAAATGTGGTTGCCCTTAAACAACAGAATGTAAAACGTCTACTGGCTTACAGTACCATTGCTCATGTGGGCTATATGCTCACTGCCATGGTGGTCTTTAGTCTTAACGGTATTTCTAGTCTGCTTTATTACTTGATGACTTATCTCTTTATGAATTTAGGCGCGTTTGCAGTGGTTATTTACTTTGCCAACTTAACCGGAAGAGAAGACATTCAGGCCTTTGCGGGTCTGGTCCGTAAGCGACCCGGACTTGCTCTGATGTTTACTATTTTCCTTTTATCGCTTGCTGGAATACCTATTACGGCAGGGTTTTTTGCTAAATTTTTCCTCTTTCAATCAGTCGTGGAAGGCGGCACCAATTATATTTGGTTGATAGTACTTGGACTGCTTAACAGCACGATTTCCTTGTATTACTACCTCAATATTGTCAGACTAATGGTGATTGCAGAGCCCTCTGATGCGGTTGCGGCCCTGCCTGCTGAACCAAACTCGATTCAGTCAATCTCATCACTCGGTGTAGTGATGACGATTTGCTTACTGGCAACATTGGGCCTTGGCTTCTTTGCTAATCCAGCTTACAACCTATCTGTTCAAGCGATGACTCAAATGGCGTTCAAGAATGTGTTTCAGCATATTCAGGTTTCTGCGGTGCCGTTTGTAGATGGCGGGCGATAAAGGCTTCCAGCGCTGCTTTAGATCTGGCACAAAACCCCTGGTTTCTCGCCTGATTTCGAGATTTTTTGTCTTTTATTCGCTGTTTGGCCTCTCTGGGTTCAGGCTCTAAGGCGGGTAAAATTCCCCAGTTGCTATTGATCGGTTGAAACAATTGTCCGCGGGCCTCTTCCCGGGTGATATAGCGGGTGAGTGCGCCAATCATGGTTTCAGCCGGCATCATAAGGGGGGGCGCTCCGTGAAACAACCTTTCGGCATTAATGGCGGCTATCAGACCCGTGGCGATGGATTCTGTATAGCCCTCTGTCCCAGTTAACTGTCCTGCGATCAAGACGTTTGGAAAGGCTTGTAGCTGGAGTGTTGGAAGTAACACATCCGGGCTATGCAGGTAAGTGTTTCGGTGCATCACCCCGAAGCGAACAATATCGGCGTTTTCTAGCCCGGGGATAGATTGAATCATCATTTTCTGCTCGCCCCAACGGAGGTTCGTCTGAAAGCCAACCATATTGAACAGCGTCCCTTCACGGTTGTCTTGCCGAAGCTGGACCACTGCGTGGGGACGTTTTTGAGTATGTGGGTTGATCAGTCCTACCGGTTTCATGGGCCCGAATCGAAGGGTTTCAGGACCTCGTGAGGCAATCACCTCAACCGGAAGACAGCTCTCAAAGTACTGAGCTTCTTCTTTTTCAAAGTCTTTCAGCGGGATGGCTTCGGCGTTACAGAGAAAATTCACCAACCGCTCGTACTGCAAGGCATCGAGGGGGCAGTTGATGTAGCTTTCATCGGGTGTGCTATCATTTTGTGCTGCTTTCTCCAGTGCGTAGCGGTTTTGGCTGAAGGCGACCGAAAAATCAATGGAATCTCGGGTAATGATGGGGGATGCGGCGTCAAAAAAATAGAGCTGAGAGCGCTGGAGCATCGTACTGAGATACTCACTGAGACCAGCAGAGGTCATTGGGCCCGTGGCAATAATGGTCAATGCTGCTTCAGATGAGAGTTCTTGCACATCACGACAGACCAGCTCTATCAACGGGTGCTCTGTCAAGGCCTCAGTTACTGCTTTAGTGAAACGTTCTCTATCCACAGCAAGTGCCTGTCCAGCAGGGACTGAAACGGTTTCAGCGATGTTCAATAGAGATGAATCCAGCATTTTCAGCTCTTGTTTTAGCAGACCGCTAGCAGAGCTGAGTAATTGAGACCCCAGACTATTGCTACAGACAATTTCTCCATAAGAGCGTTGATGGTGGGCCTTAGAGGGGTTTTCAGGTTTCATATCAAATAAAGAAACAGGAATCCCTCTGTTGGCAAGATAAAGCGCGGCTTCAGAACCTGCAAGACCAGCACCAATAATGTGGACAGACTTCATGGCAGTTGGAAATCCTTCCTTTATAACATTTTGTAAAATTAAGCGGACACTAGATAGAAAAAATGGCAGGATCTGAGGTGTAAATTCTATAAAAAGTATATTAAAAAGATATCAAAAAAGACCCGAAAGTAAAGTCACAGGCCACATGTAGGCAATTCCCATTTTAAGAATGTTTTTATATTTATACAAGCAATTACTGATCAAGCAATCGTTTCCTATTTGTCAGCCTACGCTGTTATTACCAGTTCCAGTTTCCTGTTCCTAAATTTTAAATAATAAATTCTCAAAATAGTAGCACGGAACTCTTACTGACTCTTTGTTCCGGCTCCTTTAGTGTGATGTCCAATGATAGAAGATGAAGAGAGGGCTCTAACCAATGGGTTTTGCCGCCAGTCAAGCACGTTATTTAATGCTCACCGCCCGCAAAAGTGACCTTGAGCTACAAGGACAGTTTATTAACCAGGCTCGGATGGCTTTGGCTAATATTACGGGTCAACTTTTCAATATTAGTGCCAACCTCGAACCAGAATCCCCAGTGATGATTGCGCTGCAGGCACGTATTGCCTCCTTGCAGCAAATTGATAAGGCGCTAGAACTTCAACTGCGTCGTGTCGATACACAGCGTGATGCCGTCCAAACAGAGATTGATGCGGTCAGAAAGGTGATTGGTAAGAATATTTCGAGCACCTTTAAAACGTTTGGATAAGTTTTTTGTTTCAATTTTTCCTTTTTTCTACATCGTGTTCATCTGCAAAGTCCACATAATCTGTTCTCTCCCTGCGGCGAATTTCGTTTCAGGGAGTTTTCTTTTTATAATCAGCAGATGTCGACACCCACTCCCTTTACCACGACAAATACTTGCCCAAGTTTTCCACGGGAAATTGCGTGCTTGGGACCTGTGTTTTCCCACTCGTATTGTGCGGCAGAAGCACTGGCAGATAGTTTGGCCGTTGATAAAGCTGCATACACCTTATTGCCATATGCTTCTCTAGAAAGCCTGACAGAGGCCTTTCTGGCAGGTCATTTGGTAAGTACTCTACTTCCAGTCGAAAATGTGATTGAGGGCAGCGTAAGACTTGTTTGGGACGCCTTAGAGACAATCCCTGAGTCTTCTCTAAAGAATGTTGTTTTAGCGGAGTTCACCTTTGCCGTTCAGCACAGTCTTTTGGTAACAGAGTCATGGCAGGGCCTACCAGGCACTCAGACAATTATGTCTCACCCACAGGCTCTGGCACAGTGTCGGCGGTGGGTTCAAACACATTGCGCGGCGGAATTAACCTGGACTCCAACAGCCTCTACTTCTGAGGCGGCTTTTAAGCTCATCGAATTATCTAAGACTAACCCACGAGAAGCATCCAAAACGGCGGTTCTGGCTCATTCGGCCTTAGCCTCAGAAACGGGCCTCAAGCTGGCCGTGCCAGACTGTAGCGATCTGAGCGGGAACCAGACCCGTTTTCTATGGCTTCAGCAATCAGGGCTAAATGATGATGAGAGGACCAATGGCCTTTCCACCCTTACGCCTAATCCTAATTTAGTTTGGAAAACTACGTATATTCTCTCTGTGGTTGACCGTCCTGGGGCACTGGTCGAAGCGCTGCAGTGTTTTCAGGCGGCTGGGATTAATCTCTCGCGGATCGAATCACGGCCCTCTCGCAGGGAGCTTGGGGAGTATCTCTTCTATCTGGACGCTGTTCACGCCAGCCCGGCAGAAAGTAGTCCATTGTTAGCCGACTTGGTTTGCCGTCTGTCTCAGTCCGCCAGAACACTCAAAGCCTTAGGGCCGTATCCTTGCCTCTAGATTATTTCAGCCTGAGCCCCACAGGGTGATACGCTGAGACGCATTAGTTTGAACGGTCTTTCAAGAGATTGAGCTTCTAGCAATTTATCTTCTAGCAAGTTATCTTTTAGCGCTTCAATCACAGAGCCCTCTTTTTCAGCTTCGACGATGACCAAAACACTGGGCCCTGCTCCACTAATCACGGTTCCTAAGGCACCGTGCTTTCTGGCAATTGCTTTGATCGGCTCAAAATGGGGGATTAACGCCGCCCGATACGGTTGATGCAGAGAATCCTCCAGGCTGTGACGAAGTGCTTCACTGTCCTTCTGGAGAACAGCATAGCTCCAGAGACTCGCTTTCCTGAGATTGTAGACCGCATCGCCCAAAAGAACACTATCAGGCAGGACTTTGCGGGCATGGTGCGTTAATAAAGGCTCTTCAGGTACGATTAATAGAACCTTCCAGTCCTCTGGCCAGGGTAAGGCCCGGTAAAATTCGTCATCGCACAGCCAGATACCCCCCCTTAGGGCAGGGACTACATTGTCTGGATGCCCTTCCATGTCTATGGCCAGCGGGATAAGATCCGCTAAAGCCCAACCCTCAGGCTTTAACAGGGTGAGCCCGGCCATTAAACCAGCCACAATGGCAGACGAGCTGCTGCCAAGGCCTCGAGCCAATGGAATGTGAGCTTCTATTCCCAGTTTAATGGATGGCCTGGGGAGTCCTGCCTTACTGCAGAAAAGAGAAAAGGCCTGCAAGCTGATATTGGCGCTAGGATCTTCGTCCAGTCCAGTCACATCCACACAGGTACCAGGCAAAATTTCGATAAAATCAGGACCTTCTGGAGCCGTAATCTTGAACTCAAAGCGGTTATAAAGCTTCAGCGCCATTCCAAAGCTGTCAAAGCCCGGGCCAAGGTTGGCAGACGTGGCAGGAACCTGAACACGGCAGGGTCTGTCTGGAAATACTGACATGGTTAAGGCGTGGTTTTTCCGCTAGGGGCTGTTCGTGAAACTTCAGTCGGCGCTACCAGGGAGAGAATGGAAGGTTTGCTTAAATACTGGCGAGCTACGGCCTGTAAATCTTTGGCCGTCACCTTTTGTGCCAACGTGCTGAAGCGGTTATCAAATTCATACCCTAAGCCCAAGAGTTCGTAGAGCGCCAGATAACCTGCTTGACTTTCGTTGGTCTCATGGGCAAGGGCAAAAGTACCGGTCAGCTTGTCTTTGGCTTCTTGAAGTTCTTGTGCCGGGACTGGTTCTGTTTGTAGGCGTTTGATTTCTTGGTCAAATTTAACTAAAACGCGGCTCTGGTTCTTGGGATCGGTCCCCAAAAACATCGTGAAACTGCCCTTATCCTTACGAGTGGAAAAACTACTGGAAACTGTATAGGCCAAGCCTTCTTTTTCGCGGATATCTGTAAATAAGCGAGAGCTAAGCCCGCTGCCTAAAAGAGAATTGAGCACGCGGAAGGACATGGCATCTTTGGAGTGTGAATCTGGCCCAAGCCAGCCCTTGGCAATCCAGGTGGCAGACTGATTGGGCTTACTGGCTTCAATGTCTTTACTTTGGGTGATAGGGGTGACCGGATCGCTAGACTCTAGGGGGCTGCCTTTGAGCTGAGATTGGCCGTTAAGGGTGGCGGGGAAATTGCTGTCAAAAATCCTGAAAACCATTTCCGGTACGACATTACCAACTACACTAACTACCATATTGTTTGGCACAACCGTGTTTTGAACAAAATGTTTGACGTAATCCTGGTTTAAAAGATTGAGATGCGCTAGCACACGGCTGCCCACATTGCCGTAAGGATGAGTGGGGTACAGCGCCATTGAGAGATTCTCAATGGCAATGGTGGAAGGGCTGTCATGACTGGCTGTAATTGCCTGTCTGAGGGTTTCTTTCTCTTGTATTACGTCAGACTCTCTCAGCGCAGGATGTGTTAGGACATCCGACATTAACATGAAGAGCTCAGGGAAATCTTCTTTCACAGACTGTGCTGTTACTTCAAGAGACTCAGGCCTGGCTGCTACGCTTAGTTGCATCCCTTTAGCTTCTAAAGCTTCGTGTAATGCCTCTGTACTAAGAGTTTGAGTCCCTTTCATTAGGACTTGTGCAGTTAAAGCCGCCACTCCAGGGACAGGTTCTGCCAGTTGGCCCCCACGAATCAAGAGCTTTACGGCAACAGTGTCGGTTTCGGGGCGTGTTTTGACAATAACCGTCATACCGTTTTGCAGTACCCGTTTTTCGATTTTACTGCCAGTGCTGTTTGCGCTCTGGATAGCAGCTGGCGCTTTGGCCTGAGCCGCCTTTTTGGGACAAGGATGATGCTCTACACTGAGCTCCCCTCCAGATAAAGATACGAGAGAGGCTTTTAGAACGTCTGGATTAATCGTTTCACCAGAGGTGGCTGAAGAAGACGGAACTAAGAGCGTGATAACTGAATGAGGCCAGTCCAGGTACTTGTTGAGCGCGGCCTTAACGTCGCTCAGAGAGACTTTTTGGATGTTTGAGACGTAATCCGTATAATCGCTCAATTTGCCGATGGTCACATTGTAACCAATGTTTTCAGCAACGCCCTGGGTGCTCTCATTGGTAAAAACATAGTTTTTGATGGTCTGTGTCTTGATTTTATCTAATTCGGCCTGTGTGATCCCTTTGTCTTTTAGCTCACTCAGCATGGTAAACAAGGAAAATGATAACTCGTCTAATTTTTTGGGTTCCAATTCAGCAAAAACGTAGAGTAATCCTGAATATTTTTGAGTACCGTTGCCTGCCGTAATACTGTTAACAATGTTTTTTTGTTCTTTTAGCGATTGATAGAGCCGACCACTGCGACCACTGCCCAAGGCCTGCATCGCAACATCTAAGGCGTAGGTGTCACGCCGCTCTTCAATGGAGGGTCCTAAAAAGGCCAGACCGTAATAGGCCTGAGTGATGCTGGGGTCTTCTTGAATCACCACTTGCGGAGACTCTGGAGCAATGGGCTTGCCAACAGGCACAGCATGGTAATGGCTTGTGGCGGATTGCGGCACGGCTGAGGGCTTTGAAAAGGCTGCTTGAACCGCTTGAATGGTTTTTTCTGGATCAATATCGCCTACAATCACGGTGTGCATATGAGAGGGTTGATACCAGGTGTGATAATAATCCAGGATATGATCCCGCGGGATGCTGGCGATATTGGATTTCGGCCCTAACGTGTCCAGCGCATAAGGGTGGGTTCCGTAAAGGGTTTGGTTGAGCCGCTGAAACAGCTTGCGAAAGGGGGTGTCGTTGGCCCGGTTGATTTCTTCCTGCACCACGGCCCGTTCACGGTCTAGCTCATCAACTGGAAAGGTGGAATTCAACAGCATATCCGCATGGAGTGTGAGTGCATCCTGAAAAAATGGGGAGGCAGTTGTAATATGGTAATGCGTAAAATCATCGCTGGTGGCTGCATTGAATTCAGCTCCTTTAGACTCGAGCAAACGGTTAATTTCAATGGCACTATGCGAGGGGGTTCCTTTGAAGAGCAAGTGCTCGAGGAAATGAGAAACCCCGTTAAATTCTTTGTCTTCGTTGACAGAGCCCGTTTGGACCCAAGTGTCGATGGTGACAATCGGCTGGTCGTGGCGGACGTCTAAGTATAGATGCTGTCCGTTTGGTAATACCAGCGTTTTAATTTCTGACGCTGCCGCCCTGGCAGTCTGAGGCGTGCAGAAGAAGCAGATGACAACGAGAATAAAGGCCGTTACTAGCCGGGGGCAGGGCCGTAAAATCAGCTGCCGAAAAGTCTGTTGTAAAACCACCAGTAAACCTCCGTTGCACTGCCGTGCGAATCTCTCTGAGAAAGAGGTTCATTATAGCAAGGGTAAAGCCGGATAGAAACTTTACCAGGCGGCATTGAGGCCTAAAGGCATTTAGAGCTTGAGATAGCCCTTGATGCCCTGAAACATTGCATTGAGGATACCGAGGTTAGACATCGGGTCAATACCACCCGCAGTCATATAGTGCTGCAGACGGGCCTGCCAGTACGGATAAATCTCGTCTTTGCGTAAATCGAGCACTTGTCCAATGGTCGCCAGTTGCGCCCAGTCCAAAGGCATTGGCACAGCTCCGCGCCACATATCGACAATATCAACTCGCTGGGCGCGCGGAAACTTTTTGAGGAATTGGACATTGCTCAGGCCAAGCTCTGCTTGTCGCTCTTTTAAGAACTCAATACCCGCATCAGCCAAACGGGGCTCTTCGGGTGCTTTGTACTCTGGAAAAGAGGTGGGCTCAATGCCCATCACTACAGCAATACGCTCTAAGGTTGTGGTGCGAGTCGAAAAGGCGACATCTGGATCGATCAGACTATACACATACGAAAGGGTCACCCCAATCATTTCGGCAAAGTCCTTTTTGTGGAGATTGCTTTGCTCCAAAAAAGCGATGAGACGCTGGCTGCTGGCCTGCGTTTGCTTGTTTGTTGCCTGATTGTTTTGTGATGGTTTATCGAGCAGTGGATTTGTCTCGAACACCGTGGTAGAGACCATTTTTGTTTCCTCCCCCAGAGGTTTCTAATGCGAAATACGATTAACCCTAAAAAAATGGATATTGCAATGCAAAACAGCTCATAACACAGAAATAGAATCTGACGCTATTTTATCCATGGACACCGTACTTTATCAAGTATGAATTAAAAAGTGAGACAAGAATCGAAAAAATGACCGGTCAAATCATCTAGAAATCGGTATCCCAATATAAACAAATGTAAATCTTGACCCTTTTTTGCAGCGGTCGCAAGAAACATC
>CAZZIY010000033.1:0-10901 GCA_964654525.1 uncultured Vampirovibrionales bacterium
CTTTAGCAGGTATGACTGCAAGTCTTGACCCAGTACCTGTTACATCTGGTTTATTCATATTGAAAGGTCCTCGCACTAGATTCATGGTTGTTATTTTGATAAAGTAACCATTCAATTGTCAATTTTCCTCGAAGATCCTCCTATGACACAATCCACTCAAGCCAATGAGCCTTCTCTTTACACGCCTGAATTCTACGAGAATCAACGGGACTCTTCCAAGCGGGCCGCCTCAGTGGTTCTGGAAATCTTGTATCGCTACATACAACCCAAAAGCGTGATTGATCTGGGCTGCGGGACAGGCGCTTGGTTGAGTGTTTTCCAGGAAAAATACGGCCTAACAGATTTTTTAGGCGTTGATGGGGACTATGTTGAACGGGACTTGTTATACATCCCCAATGAACAATTTCAAACGTTCGATTTAAGTCAGCCTTATCACAACCCGCGTCGCTTTGATATGGCCATGTCGCTTGAAGTGGCTGAGCATTTACCGGCCTCTCATGCCCCCGTATTTGTCAAAAATTTGACGCAACTGGCTCCGCTTGTTTTGTTTTCTGCTGCCACCCCTCATCAAGGAGGGGTTGGGCATATCAATGAACAATGGCAGAACTATTGGGCAGAATTGTTCGTTGTCGAAGGATACCAGCCACTTGACCTGTTTCGCCACCACACTTGGAGCAACCCCAATGTTTCCTGGTGGTATTCACAAAATCTACTGCTCTATGCCCATGACTCCATACTCAGGGAGAACCAAGCTCTGAGTTTTGAAGCGAAAAGGATAAACATTGGCGGGCTGGATGTTATCCATCCTGCTAACTTTAGACGCTTTATCGAAACGCCTGAGTGGAAGCCAGGACAGCTTTTTAAAAAAGCGCTTAAGACACTCTCTCTGATTCCACAATCGCTGCGAAATTAATCACGATGTCATCCAATACCAATATCGCCACAGATATATCCCTCTACAAAAGACTTCTCTCTTATTTGAGGCCTTATAAAGGCCGATTTATGGTTGGTTTTTTTGCCTCTATTCCAGCAGCATCACTGAACGGGGCCATTGCGTTTTTAGCCGGCCCTTTGGTTGATCAACTCACTCAGGCCCATAACTACGCCTTGCTGACGATCATCCCTCTGGGCATCCTTGTGGTCTCAATCGTCCAAGGGGTGTGTGATTACCTGAGTGATTATTCGATGAACTACGTCGGCACTGCAATCAGCCGCGATTTGCGCCTAGAGCTCTATGAACAGCTTTCCACGATGGACTTAAAGTATTTCAAAGAGAGCACTTCGGGTGATCTCCTCACCCGGTATTATTCCGACCCAACCATCTTGCAGCAGGCCATTGTCACTAACCTGCAATCATTTCTCATGGAATTTTTCAGTGCCCTGTTTTTGGCCTCAGTCCTTCTTTATCGAAGTTGGGGGCTTGCCATTATCGCTATGGTGATTATCTCCTTTATTGTGATTCCCATTCAGATTCTCAGCAAAAAAATGCGGGCGCTCGATCATGAATCTCGCGAGCTGCAATCGACCCTGTATGATATTTTTAACGAGAGTGTGTTTGGCGCAAAAATTATTATGGCCTTTGGCCTCAAAGCACATCAGCAAAAACGCTTTGAAAGGTCGCTGCAAGATTTTTTTGGTAACACCATGCGCATTAACCGGGCAGGTATTGTGATGAAACCCATCATGCAGATCATCGCCTCTATCGGCATTGCTTTGATTGTGCTGTTGGGGGGCTGGCAAGTTCAGCACGGCCAGATGAGTACCGGAGAGCTCACCTCTTTCTTAATTGCCCTGGTCCTTCTGTACCGCCCCGTCAAAGCAGTGGGCAGTGTGTTTACTAAAATTCAGCGAATTCTCGCCCCCGCAGAGCGGGTGTTTGAGAAACTGGATATTAAGCCGACACTGGTTGAAACCCCTTCACCTCAAGAGATTGCTGATTTTCAGTCTCTCCAGTTTAACCACGTCAGCTTTGCCTATGTGCCCGAAAAACCGGTGCTGCAAGAGGTCTCCTTTCGGGTAGAAGCCGGAGATGTCATCGCACTTGTGGGGCCCAGTGGGGGAGGGAAAAGCACCTTGGTCGATCTCATTCCCCGCTTTATGGATTGCCATGACGGCGAGATTTTACTCAATAACATTCCTTTAAATCAGATTTCTTTCGGCTCACTGCGTCGTCTGATCTCAATTGTGACGCAAGATACTGTGCTCTTTGAAGGCAATATCCGCGATAACATCGTTCTAGGAAAGCTAGATGCCTCAGAGGCTGAGCTCGAAAAAGCACTGGATATGGCCTATCTTACTGATTTTGTGGCAGAACTTCCTAAGGGTCTGGAGACACGTGTTGGGGAACGCGGACTTCTACTTTCCGGTGGGCAAAAGCAGCGAATCGCAATTGCCCGGGCATTTATCAAGCAGGCACCCCTGCTAATCTTGGATGAAGCCACCAGTGCTCTGGACAATGAGTCTGAAGCCATGGTGCAAGAGGCGATGAAAAACCTGATGCAGGGCCGTACCGTCATCGTAATTGCCCACCGCCTTTCTACGATTAAGCACGCCAACCGTATTTTGGTCGTACAACAAGGCCGCATTGTCGAATCCGGCACTCATGAAAACCTGTTAAAAATCACGGATGGGGTTTACCACCGGCTGTATCAACTTCAATTCAGACTCGAGCAAGAAAAAGATAGAGAAGAGCTGGCCAAATGATTTAATCCCGGGTGAGTTAGGGAACCAACACCAGCGTTAAATGCTCGTCCATCAAAACCAGTGTGTGATCTAGCATCGCCAGTTTAATATCCTTAATGCTAAGCGTTTCATCATCTCCATCTAATCCAGCCAAGGCTTGAAAAATAGTATGTTGTGAAAGCGCCTGCAAGACTCGAGCTTCTTTTTCGTCCTTGGGATGATGATGCCGTAAGAGTTCTAGAGAAACAGGACCGTTGGGGTTTATTTCTTTCAACACATCGATTAATTCATGGGTCGATAATTCCAAGTGCTGAATGGCATCGGGATCTTCCCAATTAAAGTGCTTAGCGTTACGAAAGAAGGGGTTATCATCCCACTTAATAGCATTAACTTTAGTCGGGTCTTGCATTTCGTCTTTCTTAACGTCTTTATAAAGTAGCAACGGGGCTTGTCCGTATATCAAGGGATTAAACGTCAAGCTGGTCAATATCCGAATCACTTCTGGGGTCACCCGTCCGTTTTCGTGCTGAACCAATTGAGAAAGGATCCGGTCCACAGGGCGCGATTGCAGAAAACGAATGATGGCTTGCTCTGCTGCACTCAAGTTATTGAGAGCAGAGAGACCTTCCAATTGAGGCAGTGTAAGCAATTGGTCTGGACTCACTTTTTTCAGTACTTGTAATATTTGTTCTGGGGAAAACGTTCGAGGGGACTGGCTCAGCTCGGTGACTGGTTTGTTTGCATCCACTTGGGTGTGAGTGGACAGTGTCAACAACTCGTCAGGAGTAAAATGGAGCGTATTTCCCACCAGGGTTTTGGCCACCTGAATATCCTCTGGGGTTAACACCCCTTCTGTGCCGGTGAGTCCAGCGATGGTGTTAAAAAACCGCTCATTTCGCAGCAGAAAGAAAAGAATTTCTTGTTCTTCACTGTTCAGGTAGGAGAGAGGATAGGCTTGGAGAGCCTCATACGTAACCCCTGTTCGGTTAATCCGGTTTATTAGATTCAGAATATCCACAGCGCCAAAAGCAACTGGCCCCCCCCCAGGATTGGTCTGATAATTTCTCGCCACAAAGCCAGAGCGAATAGGAATGCCTTCTGTCTCTGAAGAGGGAGAAGGCGCAGCTGCCTGTTGCGAATCCACCGCAGCTCGTAAAAGCACCGACCTGGCTGCCCCAGAAAGGGCATCCGTATCTAAATTGACTTCAGGCACTGGAGAAACCATACTGACACTATAACAGGAACATATCCCCGGCTCCAGAGTCGAGATACAATATCGGTCGATTAAAATTGATTGCTTAAGATTGCTCGCTGCTCTGGCACGTAAAAGGAGATTCCAGCCCGCCTATGACTCTACATCTTACTCACTCTCTTGCTCGCGCTGTCGCTCGTTTCACACCACCAGTTTTAGGTGCTCTCTTTTTAGGAGTATTGGTCATGACGCTTTTTCAACCTAGCTTCAGCGAAACACCCAAATGGAATGAGACCATTTTTCGTCAATTTGAGATTAAAACCCTGCCCGTGACCACGGCACTAACCGCCCGCTTTGAGGGAAATTACTTTGAGGGGGAGACCAGCAGCGGTGTCTTTAAGGTATTGTTTGACTACATTAAAGCCAACCACATCAAAATGACCACCCCTGTCTTGGTTTACCCGGACGAGCATAAAATGCAGTTTCTGGTATCGGCCAAACAGGCCGCAGAGATTGCCAGTGGGAAGCACGCCCCCTTAGAATCAACGGCCCTGGTCAGTATTGAAACCTTGCCAGAGACCAAAGTAATGGCCTACGGAATTCAGGGCACTTACACCCAAGAAAGATATCAGGAAGGCCGCAGTAAACTACTCTCTCATCTAAACGGGTTAAAACAGTGGAAAACAGCCGGCAAAGAAGTGATCGCGTTTTGGAGTAGTCCCTTTACACCACCTCCACTCAAACACGCTGATGTCATGGTCCCGATTGAGTCTGTTGTAGAAGCCCGTTAAGTCAAGGATTTTTTTATTCGTGGGAAACGCTTATTCTTCTCAAGCCCGGTCTGACACCGTCCTGATCAGTGGTGCATCTTCAGGGATTGGGCTGGCATCAGCACTGCATCTCAATCAACAAGGGTACACCGTGTTTGCGGGTGTTCGCAGTCAGGAGGATGGCGACAAAATCAAGGCTAAAGCCCTGAACCCTCTAACCTTTTTTCCTGTGATACTGGACATTACCCAAGCCGAAGATATCTCTCGTGTGGCTGCAACAATTGAAAATTGGCTTCAACGCTTTCCAGCGTCGACCCTCTCCTTAGTCAACAATGCCGGGGTTGTGCTCAGCGGGCCAATGGAGTTTATCCCCATTGGCAAGCTAAAGTACCAGTTTGACATCAACGTCTTCGGCCATATCGAACTCACTCAGGCAATTCTTCCCTTGATGCGCCAACATCACACGGGTAAGCCCATGGGCAAAATCATCATGATCAGTTCCATTTCGGGCCTTCATGTGACTCCGTTTGTTGGCCCTTATGCTGCCTCTAAATTTGCACTGGAAGCCTTTAGTGACGCGCTGCGGCAAGAGCTTTACCCCTGGAATATCCCTGTTGTTTTAGTAGAACCAGGCAGTATCCAAACGCCACTGTGGAAGAAAGCCAAAAATACGGCGGCAGAACTGCTCAACGAGTACCCTGCTGAAGCACTTCCGTTGTATCAACGGGCTTACGAGTTAATGCAAAAAGCCTCAGCAGAAGCAGAAGCCGGAGGCATTGGGGTTGAGCCCGTTGCCGTGCTGATACACCGGATACTGTCTGAATCCAAGCCCAAAAGCCGTTACTTAATTGGACGTGAAACGCAATTCATCCCCTTGCTTCGTTTTTTACCGGATAGTTGGTTAGATAGTCTCCTTCGCCATAAAATAGGCCTGTGAAAAACACGCGTGTAATGTGAGTTCACTCATGACAATTTCTTCCATGACAATTTCAGCTAGCCATTTTCTCGGCAAAACGGGCGCAAATCCCGCCAAAATACTGACCCCTGCAAATGAGGGGCCTCTTGATGAGCGCCTTACAGGGACCCACCATCTAGAACTTCGGGTAAACCGGCAGCACGGAATTCCGTGGGCTTATGCCCACCGCCCCAACGCCAAAGGGGTGGTTTGTATCTTTCCGGTGATTCAGCACGAAGGGAAACGGTCTTTACTGTTTCTATTAAGCGCTCGTCCCCCGCTGAATAGACCTCCCACCTTAGGGAAACTCAATATTGAATGCCCCGCCGGATTGGCCGGGGATGAACACCCAGAAGAGTCTTTGGCTGAAGCGGCAGCCAGGGAATTGAAAGAAGAAACTGGGGTTTCCCTCTCCCACCATAAACTTCAACTACTGGCAGAGAATGTGACCGCTTCAGCGGGCCTTACCAGTGAAGCCAAAAGCTACTTTTTAGCCGAGAATATTTCGCTTCCGCCAACACACACCCCTGTGGGTGACAGCAAGGTGATTGTAGATCGTTTGATTGTGCCGCTAAGTCGCCTCGAAAAAGATCTTCCAGGCTGGTTACAAGAGCAATACAAGGCCAACCGTGTAATTTCCAGCGATACACTGGCCGGTCTGTCTCTGGTGTTAGCACGAGAAAAATACCGTAAAGCACACCCCCTCAGGCACCGACTGTCTCAATGGATAAGAGAGTTTCGGCAATGGATCACCCAGCTATTGGAGCGGTTATTCTCCGTGTTTAAGCCAAAATCAGCCTAAAACACTTCCATTCACTTTAAAGCAATGGTTCTGGCCGGCCGTGTTTAAGCATCTCCAACGAGTAAAACGTCCCGCGCCAGCTAATGCCTTGATGCTTTAGAGTCTGAATGGTGGCTCGAGTGAGGATCCAAATCATCAAGAGTGTTGAAACCGGCAGTGCAAAAGCACCCCAAACAGGGAGCTTTATCCAGCGTGCCGCAACCGCGCATAAACTGACCAAGGTGATGCAGGTGAGAAAATAGAGATTTCCGGTAACACCGTGCCAGAGAAGCATACCAGCAAAGGGCCAGACAAAGAACAGCCCCATAGAAAGAATTGATGCCACCGCAAAGGGAATACTATAATTGAGCCCGGCAAAGGCGTTTTTCATCAACCCTTCCACCAGAGCAGGCAAATTGGGATACCAGTCCACGCTCACCAATCCGTCACTGAGTGCTGCCTGTTGCCGGTAACCACGAGATTTAATCAAATGCCCCAGCCGCATATCTTCATCAGGTCTCATCGAAATAGTCTGATGTCCCTTCACATCTATATACACAGAGCGTTTGATCATATTGAACGCCCCCACCCCAATGGCAAACGGTGTCCACCGAAACGGAACCCACCAGGGTCTTGCGTATAGATTGAAAAACAGGGCAAAACTGACCAGAAACATTCTTAATTTGGGATCTGGGCTGGTGAGAGAAGGAAAAAGCACCAAATGGTCTAGTGTAGTATACTCTTTCTTTTGTTTCTGGTGGATGAGAGTCACAGCCCGTTTCAAGAGGGTGGGGTCAAAAATCACGTCGGCATCAGTCATTAACAGCCATTCTCCACGGGCTTTTAAGGCCGCCAACATCATTGCATGGTTTTTCCCCAACCAACCAGCGGGCAGTGTATCGACAGACACGGACACAATTCTGGAATCCTTTGCCGCCATTCGGGCAATCACCTCTGCGGTTCGGTCTTCTGAGCGATCATTGACCACCACTATCTCTAATGCGTCATAGTCAAGTTTTAGCAAGGAAGATAGGCCGGCCTCAATAGTCGCCTCTTCGTTTCTGGCCGCAATGAGTATAGAAATAGAGGGCCAGGTGGAAGTTTCTGCCGGTGGCACACAGCGCATATTGGGCAATTGAGTCCAGCCCCAGAGAAATTCCAACAACAGTAACCCAGATCCCAACAAAAGGAGGGATGGTAGGGCATTTTCAACGGTAAGCGGCAGGATGAGAACAAGCATACTGTAAGGATCTCAATTAAGCGCCCTTGCCGCAAGTGCTTGTTTTATGCATAATACAAAAGCATTCTCTGGGAGTGAATTACAACTGTGTGAGTAGCTAGCCAAAAGAGGTCTGACTCGCAGACTTGGCCGGCATTACGGGGAAACCGTCTGATGGACGTGGGACAACCAAGCTTTCAAGGGTTAAATAGCCAAACAGGGGGTAGCTTTTCGGCTGCACAATGGAAACACAGCCCAAAACGGGCAGCGATAATCCCGTTTCAAGGACCGTCATTCCAAGGCGAAAGCCCACCAGCCAAAATACCACCATCCAATCGATTTCGTCGCCGGGCCAATGTTTTCAAACGTTTTGGCCTCTGGGTGAACGGTCTGAGAACAGCACGAGCCACGACGCTGGCCAAAACGCAAATAGCCCTCAGTTTAAGCCATCACGGTGTGGATAAGTCTCTTCGCAAAATGAGCGCCATTGGACTGAAAGATCCCCTGATTGACGCGCTTTATCCCCTCGATCAAAACAGACCTGCGCTTCCCAGTAGTCTGGTGATTGATGATCTGGCAGCCTTCCTTCAAAAACAGCTCGATCCTTATTACGATTGGTCAAGCCCAGGACCGCAAAGCAATCTGGCTGTGGAGGCCTTACCAAAACTCATTGAAAATAGCCCAGACCTGGTAACCTGGAGAGCTGTTTTGGGAGTTGCCAACGGTCATTTACAGCACCAACGCTATAAAAACTGGTCTCAAGAAGGGGAGAAAAACACACCCAACGCCCCAGAAATTATCCAACGTTTACTGGCAATCAGCCCGGTAAAACCAGCCCATCTCAAGCTGATGATACAAATCCAGCACATCCATAATCAATTAATTCAGTTTGTCCTGGATAGCAAAGAATTTCTGGGGGCAGACTGGCAGAGAGAAATTGCCGTCCGGCATCAAGAGGGTGAACTCGGAGATACCCTCTCTCGCTGCTATTTTCAAGTAAATCTGGATCAAACACTCTCCAATGCCCGGGCCCAAACGCTGTCAGCCGCTCTCAAAGACGTCCTGGATTTACGGTTTTACCATAGCACTGATAAATTAACCACAGTTCGTCATTTCACCACCGATCTACAAATGCTCCTGGCCTATACTGCTTTACCGGTTTCTGAAGAACTGTGGCAAGAGCAAACACAGAGGCTACTGGGACAATACCAACAGATCCCCCCCGGACAAAGGACTCCAGCTCAACACTATCAACTCCTCGAAGCGATGCGTGAGGCAATCACTGACAGTGTTGTTGCGGAAACCCCAAAACATCATTCTATCTGGCTAAAAAACTACTTAATGCACCTATCTCACCAGACTACCCCACTGAGCCCGGCTGAAGTCGCCTGGCTGGCTGTCACTCCCGGAGAAACGCAGCATGAATTTTACCGGTTTCGAGCAATTGCCGGCGATAAACAAGCATTCCTAAGACAATTACCTGAGCTCCTGTGTGATTTTGCCCCCCATTATGTCGATATGATGGGACTCATTGCCAAAAATTTTAAAGCCCCTGCAAGCGAGCATTCTCCTGGGTGGGAATCCCGTTTGGTTGCCCAGCATTCTTTTCCAGGACAAAAACATCCGCTTCCTGCCAGTCGACAAGTCGCATTAAAAGATTTACTTCAGACGTGGCAACACCATCGACCGCAAGATTTAGCCCATGGCGATACCGTACTCCTGTTAAGCTTATTGGCCTGTTTACCCGTTTCTGAAGAGGTCTGGACGGGATTGATCAAGAATCTAAAAGAAACCATCGAAACCCAGTCAGCTTCTTCTGGACAGGCTTTTTCTGGCCAAACACTTCACCATCAGATCAATCAGTCGTTACTCGCCTTACTCAACGAGAAGAAGATACCCAGTGATGATGTTGTTTGGCACTCAGGCTATGTCGACTACTTGAACAATAGAGCGCTGGAACCGGAATCTGATATCGCAAAGTCTGATAATGCGCTATGGCAGAAAACACTTGAAAAAAATTATCCCCACATTGCTTCGTACCATAAGACGTTGGCTGGAGACACCAATGCTTTTATCGATAGCCTGCCGTTTCTCCTCTTTGGACTCCCCGAAACAAAGGGGCGTAAGCTAGAAGATCACATTATGCAAATCGATTACCAAAACATTGGCAAACGGCAACACGCCAATGAAGCCGAACTGATGCTCCTACTGCGCCGGCCGCTTAATCTCAGCCCCAAAGAATCAATGATGAAAAAAGCCGTCTTTGCTCTTACCGCCCTCACCAACTTCCAAGCCCACCAGGTCCGCACAGTGGACGGGCGCATCCTTAGTACGTGGTCTGATATTGGCTTTCTCAGCCACGCCTTTCGGTACTGGCGTTTTGACACACACGGCCGAGAGGCCCATATCCCCAAACTTCGAGAGTTACATTCTGAGGTCCACAGTTTGTTCACACGCTTTGGCTTCAAAAAAATTCCTGCCCGTGAGACAGATAAAACCTACGGCAGTGGTTACTCACTCTGGCGGGGCAAAACCCTAATCGAGTTTAGACGTGGGTATCTCCTGGCCAGCCATCCCGAACACGGCACATTAATTATTCGAAACTCTTCCAAAGTCTTTGGGCGAGATACCTTCAAACATGCCGCGCTATACAGCCACGAGATGCTTGATGAGAAAGATTTAACCACGCTCGACCCCGCTCAAGAACTTGCCGCACAATCTCCTCGCTTTACGACTGTTCTTGATGCCAGGCTCTACCAACCTACCAGCATCGAACGCGAGCAGAACCTCCCGCCAAAAGCTCAACACGGACTGAGTGTTCTCACTCAACAACTGATGCAGGTAAAAGAAGACTACCGTCGGTGGAAATTTAACACTGAAGCTTTTGATCTGGTTGGTCGGTTTACCGGCCACCAATCCCCAGGCTTTTCGGTGATGTTGAAAATGATGGACCGCTGGCTGACAGCATACGAAATGGGCATTGAGAAGCAGCCCCCACCCGAATTTGCCTTCACCCACCCAGAATACCCTATCTACACGCCTGACAGTGTGTATCAGTGGACCCCAAAGCATATTGGGGAGTTTAAAGCCTATGTCCGCCAACAGCTGTCCCCCGATGAACTCACCAAAACAGACTGGTACCAGTTTCTCAAAGGAGGGGTGGATCTTGCCCCTTCAGAGTTAGTGTTATTAGCAACATCCGCAGCATAACGCACCATCGTCACGAAAGGAGAACTATCAATGCCTATTTCGCCAACTTTTCGTCTTCCCTATTCCGCTGTCCTTAAACGACCTCAATTTGG
>CAZZIY010000033.1:11001-13491 GCA_964654525.1 uncultured Vampirovibrionales bacterium
CCCCAGAAAAGACGCCACCCATCGATAAAACCCCAGGAAACATAACTCCAGAACCCAAAAAAGACACCCCACCCAGCCTTCCTGGTATCACTGAACCCACCAGTCCGACGCGCGGGAACCGTTGTCCCATTCATGACCCCAACAAACGAACGGACACATGCTTTCGGTAGCAATATCACCCAAACACTGATTAGCACCAAAACATCTGGAGTGGTTTTTATAGGAGTGAATTCGATCGAATTGACAGGGCTTTTTTAGGACTTTATGGCCGTTCAACCGCGTATCACATCTCAGCCGTTCATACCCGGTTCTCAGCTGAATACGGGGATTTTCCCGGATATCAGTATCTACCGGCCCAATACTTTTTCAGATCTAAAGGGCTCAGCACACCCCTTTGCCGTGTTTCAAGAAGCCTTGGGTCCCATCCAACCAAAATCAGAAGCACAGACCAAAGCAGAAGACCCCCGCCGGTCTTTACACCAACTCAAACTCATCAAAACCATCGTTGGCGGCCTGGCGGTCGGCAGTATCGGGTCCTTTCTATTTAATGTTCCCTGGCTCTTGCTGGTGGGCACAGAGGCTATTAGCGGTCTGATCGAATCATTGTTCGTCGATAAAGCGATTAACGGGCAAAGCCCGTTTTCCAAAACCATGATTGGGCTGTCTAACCGTCTGGTCGGGGGGCCCAACAAACCACTTGATCAATTGACTGAAGCAGAAAAAAAACGTTGTATTGCCCCAATTTCAGGCTTAATTACGGGTATTAGTGCACTACTGACAGCAACAGTGGGCTATCTAAAAGCTGCCAGCAATAAAAAAGCTCATTTGCACGGGCCTCATGGCGGCAAGCCTGTAGATGTTTTACTCTTACGCCAGCAATTAAAAGAAGCCACCGGCCTATTCAAGCCTTTAGCACTGCGTATCAAACTGATCGCCAATGAAATGGCTCAGTCCAGCAGCCTAAAATGGATTCGCTCCAAACCTTTGGTGGGCTTTGCCGGAACCGTCCTGATTGGTTTAATTGTGGGATGGGGCGAAGGCGCTATTGCCAACCGGCTCAGCGACAAATAAAAATGAAAACATCTTTATCCCAAAAACGTTGGGACAAAGCCCGGAAAACGAAATAGCTCACTGCCGTGGATTTTCACTGTGTCTCCCGGATTCAGCGCTGTCCATTCCTCGTGGAGCAAAGGAACTGTCTGTTCCAACACCATTTTTTGTTTAGGGTTTAGGTTCTCAATCTGATAGGTCTCTCCGCGGCGAGTGACCCGAAATTGACGCGCCCCCATTGCCAGATCAGAATTTAAGGAATCATCTTGATACCGGAAATAGCTTTCCTGATGCCAAAACGTTTTGGTCCAAGGTTTCCATAATTTGCCGGTTCCCACTTCCAAAGATTCTCCGTCCTTAAGCGAGGCCAATCGGGCAGACAATGGGGCAGGAATGGTTGCGGGATCAGTCCCAAAGGGATACAAGGCAATCTGTAGCTTTCCGTAAAACCGGCGTGATGAGAAAAAGCCTCCAGAGCTCTCAGGTGGTGAAATATAGACATAGGTTGAGGAGCCGTCAGGTTTTAACGACAAAGAAAGTAAAGTTCCAGTCATTTTTTTGGATGGAATGGCTCTTTGAGAGGTAATCGTTGTGACTGCCTGTGGATTTTGCGGTTGGATCAAGGCAATTTTCAAGCGATCACCTTCGCGCATTAAGTCTAGGTGTTTGCCGTGAGTAAAGGGGCTCACACCTTTCAGTCCGATGTAAGTGGCAAACGGGTCTTTATACTGTGGTGCTTCGTGATGATTGGCGTTGGTTGGCGAGTCTTCCTTATCTAATACAGGTGCCCATTGTGTCATCTCAAATCCGGGATACTCAGGGGCAGCAGAATCAGAATTTATGGAAACCTCTGGAGGAGCTGAGGGGGTTTGATATCTGCCAAGGGTCTTAATCTCTCCGTCCTTCATCCCAGCAATGGCAAAGAGTTCTGGAGACATAACTTTGCCAGGATGCGTATGTTCTAAATCAAGATAATGCAACGAATCAACCCAAATCCGCTGCTCAGCGTGAATAACGACAGGCTGATTGGGTTCTAATAACACTTTTCTTGCCCTAAGGGTGCCAGAAATGCTGCTCAAATCCTTCACCCAATAACGGTTGTTGTGCCGTTTAATACTAACGTGTGGGCTTTCCACAACTGAGGGCAATTTGGCAAAACCAAGGTCAGGATCAGCGCCCTGCTCCTCATTGCCAAAATTGAACCGCTCACCTTCCTTTAATTCTGACAGCACTTGTTCTACGTACTTATCACTAGCAGAAGCAGTTGCGCCTGGTGTTCCAGCCATCGCGGGTAGCACAAAACGATACGGGACGGTCAGTCCTAGTAATATTTCATCACCTGGGTGGCATTCAACCCATCGATTTGACGGACAAGCAGTCATCTCTTCTATATATGTGGCGTTATCACCCAGAGGGGTCACCTCCCAGGTCCAATCAGAT